>CAZFMQ010000012.1:0-5069 GCA_964520295.1 uncultured Candidatus Saccharibacteria bacterium | reverse complement strand
GCGTCGGTGGCGGAGTGGTCAATCGCACTAGACTGTAAATCTAGCGCCTTCGGGCTACGGAGGTTCGAATCCTCCCCGGCGCACAAAGACAAAAAACACGCACAAAGTGCGTGTTTTTTACTTGCTCTGTAGTGTTACGCCGCAACAGTTTGGCGTTTGCTACGTCCACGCTTCTTCGGTGCATTTCCCTTCTTCAAAAGGGTAAATGTAATATCTTGCTCGCCTTTTTCATTGAGACCAACACCAATAGATACTTCCCCACCTTCAAGAATACCGCGCGACACCATCAACTGCGCAACGTTCGTGAGAATCTTATCCTGAATCAAACGCTTGAGCGGACGCGCACCATACGTTGGGTTAAATCCCTTCTCCGCTAAAAGCTGAATCGCCTCAGGTGATACCACCAACGAGATTTCTTTATCAGTAAGACGCTTTTGCACGATATCAAGCTGAATCTGTACGATGTTTGCAATCGCTTCGCGTCCGAGTACATTGAACACCACAATCTCATCCAAACGGTTGAGAAACTCAGGACGGAATTGATCACGCAATGCTTCCATCACTTTGTCGCGAATGTTTTGGTTTGACTGCTCATCGGCATCATTGGAACCAAATCCGATGCCGTGCATGCGATCAATGTACTGCGCACCCACGTTGCTCGTCATAATGACAATCGTGTTCTTGAAGTTCACCACGCGCCCCTTCGCATCAGTCAAGCGACCATCATCAAGCACCTGCAACATAATGTTAAATACTTCAGGATGTGCTTTTTCAATTTCATCAAAGAGCACAACACTGTACGGACGGTGACGAATACGCTCCGACAACCCGCCACCCTCTTCGTGTCCCACGTAACCTGGTGGCGCACCGATAATCTTTGACACCGAATGTTTCTCCATGTATTCGGACATATCAACACGAATGAGTGCCTTTTCGTCATCAAACATAAACTCGGCAAGTGCTTTCGCAAGTTCTGTTTTACCCACACCTGTTGGTCCGAGGAAAATGAATGAACCAATAGGACGATTTGGGTCGGCAATACCAGCACGCGAGCGCTTCACTGCGTTGGACACTTTCTGTACTGCTTCATCTTGCCCGACAACGCGCTTCTTCAATTCTTCCTCCATGCGTGCCAATTTTTCTGCTTCGCTCTCCAACATGCGCGACAACGGCACACCTGTCCAACGCGATACAATTTCTGCAATATCGCTTTCGGTCACTTCTTCTTTGAGAATACGGCGCGACTTCTGCAAGCGCTTCAAACGTGCACTGCGTGTTTCCAAATCTTTTTCAAGTGCAGGAATCTTGCCGTAACGGATTTCTGCGGCGCGCGCCAAATCTGCTGTTGCTTCTGCGGCTTCAGCGTCAAGACGTGCACGCTCCAACTGCTTTTTAAATTCTTTCATTTCACCGATAATTTCCTTTTCGTTTTTCCACTTCAAATCAATTTCAGCAACTTTTTCTTTCAGGTCTGCGATTTCACCGTCAATTTTCTTCATACGCCCCTTCACCTTCACCGATGACGCACTCTTACCTGACGCTTCACCTTTAAGCGCCTCTTTTTCAATTTCAAGCATCAAAATCTTGCGATGTGTTTCCTCAAGAATTGGTGGTTTGTTCTCCAACGAAATACGCAATGCCGACGATGCCTCATCAATAAGGTCAACGGCTTTGTCGGGCAAAAAGCGATCAGTGATGTAGCGTGATGAGAGCTGTACTGCGGCAATAATTGCGTCATCGGTTACTTTCACACCGTGATACAACTCGTAGCGTTCTTTCAACCCGCGCAAAATAGCGATGGCATCTTCAACGGATGGTTCGTTTACATACACTGGCTGAAAACGGCGTGTGAGTGCTGGATCTTTTTCAATGTGGCGCTGATACTCCTTCAAGGTCGTTGCACCAATGGCACGCAATTCACCACGCGCCAACGCGGGCTTCAACATGTTTGACGCATCAAGCGAGCCATCAGCGGCACCGGCACCAACAATAGTGTGAATTTCATCAATAAAGAGAATGATGTTACCGTTTGATTTCTCAACCTCTTTGACGATTGATTTCAAGCGCTCTTCAAACTCACCGCGATATTTTGTACCAGCAATAAGCGAACCGAGGTCTAATGACACGAGGTCTTTGTCTTTGAGTGATTCTGGAATATCACCGCTTGCGATGCGCTGTGCAAGTCCTTCTACAACTGCGGTTTTACCAACACCCGCATCACCGATGAGCATCGGGTTGTTTTTAGTGCGGCGCGACAAAATCTGAATGATGCGGTTGATTTCTTTATCGCGTCCAATAACAGGATCTAATTTGTTTTCTTTTGCAAGTTGTGTCAGTGAGCGAGCGTAGCGAGCGATTGCGCGTGGCTTTTTGCTACCACCTGCATCGGATGGGTCTGTACTCTCGCGTAATTCTTTAAGAATGTTGAACACCATATCACGCGTAATTTTGAAATCAGCAAAAATATCTTGGTGTTCACCTGGTGTATCCATTGCCGCAACGAGCAAGTGTTCAGTTGAGACAAACTGATCACCAATTGAGGTAGCAATCTGCATTGATTGCTCAAGCGTCTTGGCAAGCTCTTGTGAGAGAAACATCTGGTATGACGGCGACACCGTGCCCGCACCGGCTGGCTCAAGCGCGTCCAAAAACTCATCCGTCAGCGCGACCGTATCAATTTCTAAACGATCAAAAATAGAAGCAACCATGCTCTCGTCTTGGAGCATCAGTGCTGAAAGCAAGTGCATGACACCGACGCTGGTTTGACCGCGCTCAATGGCAAGCTCATGCGCTCGCTTTATTGCCTCTTTTGCTTTTGAAGTAAATTTACCAAATGGTGGCATAGGACAACATTGTAAATCAAAAAAATAAATCGGTCAATACTACGCTTCGGTCGCAGTAGCCGTCACTAGTCGGAAAAGACCGGCTTCTGTGGGATAGGCAAGCCCAATGAACTCCCCCGTCATGGTCATAAGGGGTGAACCTGCCACAAGCGCGTTTGAGGTAACGGTTGTACGTACAAATACACGACCTGCATTTTCAGAACCGCCTAGAAATTCCGAAATAATGCCCGGCGCAACGGCGTACGACGTTGCGCTACCGCCGAGCGCAACGACTGTCTGCCCCAATGAGAGTGCTGACGCATTCGCTTGTGTAATAGGTTTTGCTGCTGTTGCCAATGGTGCGCTCGGCATCAACACACCGAATCCACTGCTTGCAGAGCTTGCTGTTGCTTCAAATTGCGTGCCATCTTCGCGCGTAACAGTGTAGGTGCGTTTTTCACGTAGTGCTGCACTATCTGCAAACACTTTACCCTGTGCATCTGCAAAGACACCGAAACCTAAAAATGTATCGCCATCATGAATGCGCACCATGCTTGGACGGATTGTGGTTATTGCATCTGCAATGAGGTCGCTTTCCTGCACAACAACGGTCTCCGTAATAATCTGCTTCTCTCCAGGAAGCATGGTTTCAATAGGTCGCTCCACAATACGGGAGATGACACGTGTTACATCTGCGGGTGCTTTTTCAATAAGCGACACGGTTGCAATACCTGTTGCAATAGACGTGACGAAAGACACAAGTAGCGTGAGCAGAACGATTTGTGTTTTATTGAGATGTTCTATGTCCATGGAGATATGTTGCTACTACTACTAGTATAAAAGAAATATGCACAAAGTAAAAGAAAACGTTACGAAACTGCATCAACGAGCACCGAAACTGCGTATTCAATATCTTCGCGCGTTGTTTCATAGCCGAGTGTGAAGCGTACTGCACCATTTTTGCGCTCTGGATCCAGAGCGGCAATGACATACGAACCCTCTTCCCCTCCTGACAAACATGCGCTTTTTGCCGATGCTGCAACACCGCCGTGGGAGAGCTGTGCCACCACGTATTCCCCTTCCACATTGGGAAACGACACGCTCACATTATTGGCAACACGGTGCGTGCGACTGCCGTGTATGCGCGCGTCAGCAAAACGATCTGCAATACAGGACATACAGTACTCGCGCAATTCCGTGATTTCTTTTACTTTTGCTTCACGTCGTTCTTCGCAAATTGTGAGTGCTTCGGCAAAGCCAACGATGCCAGGCATGTTTGGTGTACCATCAACACCGTCGTTGCTTTTCTTTTTTTGATGTAGTGCACCCGTGATACCCGCAAACGGTGTACCGTGCAACACCAACAGTGCACCGACACCTTTTGGTCCGTACATTTTGTGTCCGTCCAACGACAATAGGTGCACGCCGAGGTCGCGCGGGCGCACAGAAAGCCACAAGGGCGCCTGACATGCGTCTGTATGGAACACAATGGCGTGCTTTCTGCCCACTGATTTGTCCGCAAGCGCCCGCGCTATTTCCTTGATGGGCTGTATGGTGCCAATTTCATTGTTCACGAGCATTACCGACACCAACACCGTCGTATCGCGCACTGCATCGGCAACTGCACGCACCTCTACCAATCCCTCGTCAGTTACCGGCACATATGACACAGCAACACCGCGTCGCGAGAGCATTTCTGCACATTGCAATACCGATGTATGTTCAATAGCAGACACAATAATGTGCATCTCAGAGAGTTGTGTGCCTTCATCTTGCAGTGCATTGATAACGCCGAGTATTGCGCGCTCGTTGGCATCAGTACCGCCACTTGTAAAATAAATCTCGTCGGCAGTAACGTCTAACATCGTGCCAACACGAAAACGTGCATCATCAAATGCTTCGCGGGCACTTTTGCCAAACGCATGTTGCGAGCGCGGATTGCCAAACCGTTCTGAAAAAAATGGTTGCATGGCATTTGCAACACGCGGCGACACTGGAGTTGTGGCAGCGTAATCAAGGTACACGCGCTGTTCTGTATGAGAAGAGCGTTCCATATACATACATGATACGCCCAATGGCAGCATCGTGCGCACTTTCACGAGGTCAAAAAATGTTGTATAGTGGTACTCCATGGCCACATCTCTTTGGCACAATCACACGTATGCAGGACACACACACAACAGAACGACCGCCTATTATCGTCGTGCTCGGACACGTAGACCACGGCAAATCCAGCTTGCTTGATTA
>CAZFMQ010000011.1:0-10926 GCA_964520295.1 uncultured Candidatus Saccharibacteria bacterium | reverse complement strand
GCCCGAAGGCGCTAGATTTACAGTCTAGTGCGATTGACCACTCCGCCACCGACGCGAATACACTACAAAATACAACAAAATACCCACAAAAACAACCTATATTGCGATACCAGCGACCTTGTGGTAGTATGTCCCTCACTATGTCACAGGACGCATTGGTAAAACTTAAATCAACGAAATCGGGGCACCTTATTTTTACGCGCCGCGGTAAGAAGAGCAAGGGTGCTCAAAATAAGGAGAAGTTGGAGCTCAAGAAATTTGACCCGACAATTCGCGAACGCGTGCTCTACAAGCAAATCAAAAAATAGCCCACGGGCTATTTTTTGTATACGAAGCACGGTATAATGCCTTTTATTCAGGGCGATTAGTTAAATGGTATAACAGCGGTCTCCAAAACCGCTATTGGGGGTTCGATTCCCTCATCGCCCGCAAAAAAGTAGGGAACAGGGAACAGTTACTGGGGAACAGGAAAGAGGCGATGAGGGAATCGAAAGTGAGTGCGGTGTACCCCGACAACAGTCGGGGTTGCACGAACGTGGCTAGGCGGAGCGAGAAGCGACGGCTTCGAGCGAGCGCTTAGCCGATTCCATCTTTCCTGCGAGGCGATGAGGGAATCAAAGGCGAACACTTTACTTGGTTTTGTATTTGTGGTATGTTCTAACCAGACGTTGCACAGTAAATAACTACAGAGGAGGTTTACAGTGGGACATTACGCCAGTGAAATGGGTTACCCCCCGCCGGATCTCAAATGGGACCGTTATTGTAACCGGCTTGAGTTACTGCAGAAGCAACTCAAGCGCGTTCCCCTGAGTAAATTCACTGTCGGGGAGTTTGGTGCGCTGATGAAGTTGACTCAAGTACTGGAGACACCCTTGTACAGCAAGGTCCGTCTCAAGGATGAAGATTTCAAAATCCTCGAGAAGAAAGTAAGGATGCTCAAGAAGCCGAAACCCACCAAGAGATGACCCTCTCGCAGTATCCCACCAGCAAAAGCTGGTGGTTTTTTTATTGGAACTTTAACCTCTCTGTACTACAATTATTGTTATGAAAAGAAACATTGGTGCAGGCCTTTTGGTTGTCGCGGTTGCCGTTCTCGGTTGGTTCTATTGGTGGGGTGCTCGTGTGCCAAAAATGCTCTCTATAGGCGACACAGCAATCTCACTTGAAATTGCCGATTCACCAAATGAGCGTGCGCGTGGTTTGAGTGGTCGCACAGAGTTTCCGATAGGAACAGGTATGCTCTTTGTGTTTGATCAGGATGACTACTACGCTTTTTGGATGCCAGATATGCACTTTGCTATTGATATTCTCTGGCTTGATGCTGACTATACTGTGGTGCATGTAGAGCGCGCCGTTACTCCAGAATCATACCCAACACTTTTCCGTCCATCGAGCATGGCACGATTTGTACTTGAACTTCCAGCAGGGCAGGCCGATGTACTGCAGATAACAACGGGTACAACGTTGACTCCGTCATATTAAAACGCAACACCCGCCGGTTAGGCGGGTGTATACGATGACGCTTGTAGTGATAAGCCGAATTCTGTTCTCATACCTCTATTGGTATGAGCGGTAATCATTTATCTTGCTCCGCCATTACTGACGGAATCTGTGCGGTTCTCCGTACTCTCAATAAAGAAAGCACGGCACGACCTTGCATGTAGGTAAGGATTTTGCCGTTTCACCCTTCGACTTTGCTTTAGGCGAACCCAAAACTCTTTCGAAGATTATCCCATCACACAAATGTATGCGGGATGTTGTTCCGTTGCCAGAACAACCGTCACTGCTCGCACCTCTACCTGAGCTCTCAAGAGAGCTCGGCGATGGGCGTTACCCACTACCGTCCTGCCATCTTTGTCCACCGAAGGTGGTTACAAAGATGGGCATCCTGAGCCTGTCAAAGGATATTCCTCGACTATGCTCGGAATGCTCAATTTTGTACTCACTTTCAGTGAACAAAATTGGCACATGTTCGGACTTTCCTCACACTTCACCACGAGGGTGAAGGCGCGATTACCTCGTACAAGCCGGAAGCAGTGTACCTAACGACGGGGATATACACAAGGGTATATTCAAAAAATGCTGGTATACTAAGGGTAAATCGGGCACATAGCGTATGATGCAGAGAATCTTTTCTTTCTTTTCTAGAACGGTCAATGGGTTGCACGAGGCAGCATATGTCATTGCTGCTTTTTCATTTTTATCGCAGATATTGGGGTTGGTGCGTGATCGCATACTGGCACACGTCTTTGGGGCGAGCGGCACATTGGATGTGTACTATGCCGCATTCCGTATTCCTGACGTTCTCTTCGCGTCCATTGCATCATTTGTGTCACTGTTTGTGCTTATTCCATTTCTCACGAAGCGCATAGAAGAGCGGGAAGGGGAGGCAAAGCGTTTTCTCTCTGAAATCACAACCGTGTTCACGCTTTTTCTCGTGGGTGCAAGCGCGGTATTGTTCATTTTTGTGCCCAAGCTCTCGCCATTGCTCTATCCAGGATTTTCAGCAGAACAACTTGCCACATTGTCGCAATTAACCCGCGTGCTCCTGCTTTCACCAATCTTTTTAGGTCTTTCAAACATTTTGGCATCGGTCACACAAATCAAAAGGAAGTTTTTGATTTATGCGCTATCTCCGGTGCTCTATAACCTCGGCATTATTATCGGTGTGGTGTGTCTCTATCCGTTCATTGGTATCAATGGATTGGCATGGGGTGTCGTCATCGGTGCTGTCCTGCATTTTGCCATACAAGTACCTACGGTGGTGCGTGAGCGCTTGATGCCCACCTTCACGACGCAGATTGTGTGGAGCGATGTCTTTTCGGTGATACACGCATCTATTCCGCGCACGATGACGCTGGCATTCAATCAGCTCGTGTTGCTCGGTCTCATTGGTATTGCATCAAAATTAGCAGAGGGTTCTATTACGGTGTTTATTTTTGCACAGAATATCTATCTTGCACCGCTCACCATTATCGGTGTCTCATATTCTGTTGCAGCATTTCCGACGTTAGCTAAATTATTTGATAACGGTGACAAAGATGTGTTTGTCGGGCACCTGCTCGCCGCTATCCGCCACATTCTTTTTTGGTCGTTGCCGGCCATCGCACTATTTGTAGTACTTCGTGCGCACGTTGTGCGCGTCTTGCTTGGATCAGGTGCGTTTGACTGGACGGCAACGCGTCTGACGGCGGCAACAATGGGCGTGCTCATGCTCTCATTGACCGCACACAGTTTGATGCTGTTGTTTGTGCGGGGCTATTACGCAGCGGGGAAGACGGCCCGCCCATTTTGGATAAATATTGTGTCATCGGTACTGACCATTGCGTCTGTATACGGCGGATTGGTGCTCTTCAATACGTTTGAAGGGTTCCGATTTTTTATTGAATCACTATTCCGTGTTGAAGATGTGCCCGGCACATCTGTGCTTATGGTTGCACTCGGCTTTTCGTTCGGCATGCTCATCAATGCACTTCTTTTTTGGTGTCTGTTCCGTCGTGATTTTGGAGGACACGTGCCAAAAGATATTTATACATCGCTGTGGCATGGATTTGCAGGTGCGGTGATTGCAGGTGCGGCAACGTATGGTGTGCTTGCCGCTACGCAGAGCTTCGTGAATCTCAATGCCTTCTGGGGTGTGCTGGCGCACGGGCTGGGTGCGGGGCTCGCGGGTATTGCCGTTGCCATTGGTGTACTGACGCTTTTAGGTAATACTGAAGTGCGTGAGATTTGGTTGGCATTGCATGCAAAATTCTGGGCATCAAAACCTATTGCACCATCACCTGAAGAAATCTAGCGGAATGAGCGTTTTTTAGGTAGGATAGTGCGCGTATCTATGAATCCGAAACACATACGAAATTTCTCAATTATTGCCCACATTGACCACGGCAAATCAACGCTTGCTGACCGCATGCTTGAGATGACGCACACCGTGGAACAGCGTCTCATGCGTGAGCAGGTGCTGGATTCCATGGATTTGGAGCGTGAGCGCGGTATTACCATCAAAATGGCGCCGGTGCGCATGCAGTTTTCGCATGGTGGGGAAGCATACACGTTGAACCTTATTGATACTCCTGGGCACATTGATTTCTCCTACGAAGTGTCACGAGCGCTCAAGGCGGTTGAAGGCGCGATTTTGCTTGTGGACGCGACGCAGGGCGTGCAGGCGCAGACACTCACGACGCTCTCTATGGCGCGCGAGCAGGGGCTCACCATTATTCCCGTGGTGTCAAAAATCGATTCACCGCTCGCGCGCGTTGATGACATAAAAATTGAAATCGCCGAAATACTTTCGTGTGATCCCGATGATATTCTTGCCGTATCAGGAAAAACAGGTGTAGGCGTTGAGGCACTATTGAGTGCGATTGTAGAGCGCATCCCACCACCAGAAGTTGCCGACAGCGAGCATGTGCAGGTACTTGTGTTTGATTATACGTACAGTAATCACCGAGGCATTATTGTGCACGCCCGTGTCTTTAGTGGCTCGGTACGCGAAAAAGACCGACTGCGCTTTATTGCCGCAGGTGAGGAGTTTATTACGGGAGAAGTTGGCGCGTTTGTGCCAAAAGAAAAACCGCTCCCAGAGCTCACTGAAGGACAAATTGGATATATTGTGACAGGTATTAAGAAACCAGGTGTGGTATCTGTTGGTGATACGCTGACACTTGCAAAAAGCCCAGGAGCGGCATTACCAGGGTATCAGCAACCGCGTCCCGTGGTGTGGGCAAGTGTGTTTCCTGAAAGCCAGGATGATTTGCACATGTTGCGACAAGCATTGGAAAAACTCCGCCTTTCCGATTCCTCGCTATCGTACGAAGAGGAATCATCGGGCACTTTGGGGCGCGGATTCCGTTGTGGATTTTTGGGTATGTTGCACCTTGAGATTGTTACAGAGCGCCTCAAACGAGAAGCAAACATGGCAATTATTGTGACCTCGCCTTCTATCACGTATGAAATCACGTATAACGATGGACGTATTGAAACAGTGTACTCACCATCACTCTTTCCCGATCATGGGCTGACAAAACGTATTCGCGAGCCGTGGGTTGATGTGCACCTGATTACACCAAGCGAATATCTTAATAACCTTATGCAGTTGCTTTACGATCATGAGTCAGCTATTTCAGATTCAAAAACGTTGCGCGATGGACGTGTCTCCTTGCACCTTTCTATGCCACTTCGCGAATTGATGCGTGGATTTTTTGATGCGGTGAAAAGTGCGACATCGGGGTACGGTTCGCTCTCATATGAAATTGGTGAGATGCGTGATGCAGATGTGGTGCGCATGGATATGTTAGTCGCAGATGAGCCGGTGGCAGCATTTGCGCGTGTGTTATCTGATCGCGCAGTGGAGATAGAGGCGCGCAAGGCGGTAGAAAAATTGAAAGGATTATTGCCACGCCAATTATTTGTAACCAAAATTCAGGCGCGCGCCAAAGGACGTATTATTGCATCTGAATCGCTATCAGCGTTGCGCAAAGACGTGACAGGGTATTTGTACGGTGGTGACGTAACACGAAAGATGAAACTTCTTGAAAAACAGAAGCGCGGTAAGAAAAAGATGCTTGCAAATGCGAAAGTAAATATTCCGCATGATGTATTTCTCAAAATGGTGAGAAGCTAGTAGCTTGGGTTCAAAGTCGGGATGTATAGTGCCACCATTGAGATAACAACGAGCACTACAATCACAATCCAAACTGCGCGAACTACTTTTTGTGTTTTTTTATGAAATAGCATATCTGTATAAAACAGTAATCAGTGGATACCTACGTACCCATCTCAACTGTTTTGGTGCCGAGGGGCGGACTCGAACCGCCGACCCTTTGCTCTTCAGGCAAATGCTCTAACCAACTGAGCTACCTCGGCAAGTGAGGAAAAAAGAATGTGTACTCACATTTTTTATTTCCGAACGCCGCCGAGGCAAGAGGGCGAAAGCCCGATTACACCGGCAATGAGGAAAAAAATGTGCTTGTATATTCTTTATTTCCGAACGCCGCCGAGGCAAGAGGGCGAAAGCCCGATTACACCGGCAACGAGGCAATAATAGCACTTTACAGCGTGGATTTCCACTTTTAAAAATTGAAATAAGAGCCAATACCTGAACCTGTTTCTTTGAGTCCACTGTATAGTGCTTTCATATCATCGATATAGGGTTGGAAGAAATAGAAGGCACCGACCGACGCTCCAATGATAAGGAGCCAATAGAAAATACGAAACGCCGTCGCCCAAATTGCTGCGCGCTGCATCTTATGCAGCATTTTGTTGTTCTCGTGTGAAAGATCTACCACTTCCTGCAATAACTTTTTTTCTTCTGGATTCATGCAGATAAGTATAGCATTTTGTGCTCCCACCCCGAGTCGAACAGGGATCCACTCCTTAGGACGGAGTTGTTCTATCCATTGAACTATGGGAGCTCCAGCACCCATGTGGTCCGAGTGTTGCTCCCCTATAGTATTCTATATGGGAGCAAGCGAAGATGACACGCTGGCGCGCTCTTTGATTCTCTCTACGATAGATTTAGATAGTATAAAAAGGGAATTTTACTTATCTAAATCTGGTGCGGGTAGCGAGAATCGAACTCGCGTCTCAACCTTGGGAAGGTCGCATTCTACCACTGAACCATACCCGCGTAAGGGTAGTATATAAGAAGTGGGGAACGGGGAACAGAGAGCAGGGAACAGAAAAAACCAAGAAACCAGAGCGCCCCGTTCCCCGTGAACTGTTCCCTGTGCCCTATACTAACTATCGGAACCAATTTTTTATGCGTTCCCAGATACTTATGCCATTCGTAGAAGGCGTGTTTGTGGCAGGTGCATCAATAAGCATAATGACTTTTTCACCTGGCTTGGCGATGCCAAAACGTTCGCGTAGTTTGCTCTCAACGCCAGTTTCATTATGCAGTAATGCAATTTCGGATTCCAAAAATTCTTTTCGCTCCTCAACACTTTGCTGTTGTACCCGCGCCTGTTCTAGAGATGCACGGGCAAGTTGCTCGCGTTGGTACACATCCCATACTTCTTTGGTGATAATGGCAATGAGGATACATAGTGCCAAGATGGTGAGATTAGATGACAACACCTTGCGACGTTTTTGACGTAAACGAAAATCAAGCATGATAGGGATAGTATATAAGAAGTAGGCCTGCCCGACTACGTGAGTAAACGGGGAATGGGGAACAACAAAAATCAAGGAACCAGAGCGTTCCCTGTGAACTGTTCCTTGTGCCCTATCTATATCGTCTTAATACGGAGTTTTGTTTGCTTCTGCTTGTCTATTTTTGGCAAACGGACTGTAAGCAGACCATGTTTTATCTCAGCGATTGCCTCTTCTGATTTTACTTCGGCAGGGAGGAGAATGGTGCGAGCAAATGAACCCCAATAGAGCTCTCGGTGGAAGTAATCATCTTCATCTGCCTCATATGATTCACGACGTGATCCCCGAATAATAACCATCTCTTGAGAGATGGATACATCCAAATCCTCGGGTGCGACACCCGCTACCATCGTCTTGATGATGATTTCTGTTGGTGTTTGCTTTACATCAACAGCGAGCTCCGCTTCTTGTTCCACTTCTTCAAGGGTTTTTATTGGTGCACCACGCTTCAGCACGCTTGTCTGTGCAGGTTCGTCATCGAACATCTCTTCGTCGGTGTTGATAGCACCCGTAAGTCGCTGAAAGAAAGATTGTTTTCCCATACAAAAAATAAAACTATAGACAGTAATAGTACTGTCTATAGTGTAGCACTCTTACAGACAGACGCTAGAGCGTGAGTGGACGGATGCGTTTGACGCGCTCAAACAAAAGGATGAGTCCGATAACACACACCCAGAGTACAGCAAGACCAATGAAGAGATTGTTGGTGCCCGATTGAATAATGAAGTGATTGAATAGCGTGTGCACCACGGTGGCAACGGCAAGACCGCCCCAGAAAAAACCATGACGTACGCGCTTGTTGCGATAGAACGAGTGTGCGATGGCGCCACCGATGAGGGCAGAAGTAATGACGTGCAAGAGTGATGTCCCAATGAAGCGAATGTTGCCGGTGATGATGCCGACGAATACATCACCTTCAATCAGTGGATTGAGAATAAAAAGAGTGTTTTCCGCTGCCACAAACCCTAACGATGCGGTCATCAAATAAATGAGTGCATCTATAGGTTCATCTTTGGCTTGTGTGTGCATGCCACCGAAGTGCGCCGCAAGGTATTTCAATGTTTCCTCAATGAACGCCCATGCAAAAATAATGGCAAGTGGAAATGGGATAAATTTCTCCACGAGCGTCTCAAACGGAATAGTCAGTGGCACGGCAATCATGCCAAGCAAGAACGTACCTACGAGTAGATGTTTCGGTTCAGGATTTTTTCGATCTTCATGCAACCAAAACCAGAGCCAAAAGAAAGCGGGTATGATGCCACCGGCAAGTGCTATGAAAACTGTTTGCAGTGAAATCATGGATTACTCTGTTGGCCACGAGGTTACCATAAGCATAGCACGTTGGCCCGGCAATGAACTCCAAATTTCCTCAGTGATAAATGGCATGAACGGATGCAAGAGTTTCAAAACGTGTTCAAGAATGTAGTAGAGTGTTTCTCGATATTCTGGTTTGTCTTTGCTCTCCTCAATAATTTCATCGGCAAAACGGTGCCACACGTAGTGATAGAGTTTTTCCGCCGCCAAATACATGCGATATTCCTCAATGTCATTTGTGATTTCTTTAGTGAGTGCATCTAGTTCTGCAGTGAGTTCCGGCATCAGTGTACCCGTGCGTTCTTGCGAGAGTACGAAGCGCGTGATGTTCCAGAGTTTGTTCGCAAATTTTTTATACGCACCTATTTTTTTAGGATCAAGATTGAGGTCAGTACCTGCAGTATTGCCGACCACCAAACCCATGCGGAGCGCATCCGTGCCATATTCTGCACTCACTTCAAGCGGTGAAATCACATTGCCTTTGCTCTTGCTCATTTTTTGACCTTTCGCATCACGCACGAGCCCGTGTAGATATACATATTTGAATGGCACTGTACCTGTACGATACAAGCCCAACATGAGCATGCGTGCGACCCAGAAGAAGAGAATATCACCCGCTGTTTCCATAACAGTCGTTGGATAAAATGTCTTGAAATCAGGCCCATCTGGATATCCGAGTGTTGCAAATGGCCACTGCCCAGAAGAAAACCAGGTATCAAATGTGTCAGGGTCTTTTTCCCAATCATCGCCTGGGGATTCGCGTTGTATTTTCCACTCGCCACCGCGGTGCCATGCAGGAATAGGGATACCCCACACAATTTGACGCGAGATGTTCCAGTCCTGAATGTTTTCGAGCCAGTGGCGCAAGATTTTGTCATGGCTTTCGGTAAGTACGCGTATATCGCCACGATCTAGTGTTTGCAATGCACGATCGGCGAGCGGTTGCATCTTCACAAACCACTGGTCGCGTATCTGTGGCTCAATTTCGCGCCCACATTTGTAACACACCGGTACCTCGTGCACGTACGCTTCGTCTATTTTCTCAACCAAACCCTTTGCAGTGAGTGTTTCAATGATTTTTGGGCGTGCCTCTTTGATGTTCATGCCCGCGTACTCACCGGCGACAGGAAGTAATTTGCCGCGCCAATCAATGATTTGCTCATAGGGGAGATTGTGGCGCTTCGCAATGTCAAAGTCGGTGGCATCGTGCCATGGTGTGATGGTCATTGCGCCCGTACCGAGTTCCATATCAATACAGTCATCTTTGATGAGTGTCGCAGTGATAGGACCGTTTATCCATTCAAGCTCAAACGTATCGCCGTCTTTGTACTGTGCATACCGTGCATCATCGGGATGTACGACAACGTATTTGTCGCCGAACTTTGTTTCAGGACGCGCAGTGGCGATGGTGAATGGTCCATACTTCAGATAGTAAAACGGCTCGGTGCGTGTTTCGCGTTCGGTCTCAAGATTTGAGAGTGATGTTTGATGTTTTGGACACCAGTTCACAATGCGCGCACCGCGATACAAAAGGTTATCTTCATGTAGTTTTTTGAATGTGTCATACACGACCTCAATCACGCGCTCGTCTAGAGTGAAGTGTTCACGTGACCAGTCGCACGATGCACCAAGCTGGCGGAGCTGACCTTCCATGAAATTTTTGTTGTGCATTGTGAACTCAAAAATTTCTTTGTAGAGCGCTTCGGGTTCAAGGTCAAAGCGTGAGCGTCCCTCTTTCTCTAATTTTTTTTCATAGACCACCTGTGTTTCAAAACCTGCGTGATCAGCTCCGGGAAGCCACAGTGCTTTTTTACCGCGCATACGGGCAAAGCGGGTCATAATATCTTGCAAGGTGACAAAGAGTGCGTGCCCAGCGTGCAGTGAGCCGTTGGCATTTGGCGGTGGCATGATAATACAAAATGGCTCACCGTCCTGTTGGGGGAGATTATCGGGGTTGAAATAACCGCTATCCTCCCATTTTTTGTAGATAGCGGATTCGGTCGCTTGCGGGTCGTACGGCTTGAGGAACTTTTCTGGAGGCATACTGTGTATAGTGCTGATTTTACAATAAAAGTAGGAAATGGGGAACTGTTCATAGGGAACAGGGTACGTAGTAACCGAACCGGCTCAGTACCGAGTGGTTCTGTTACTATGCGGTGTGTGTACTTTCAAGGACATTATAAAAGACATTCTAAAGGACATCATACGTAGGGAACCCGCCTCTGGAATACCAGAGTCGGGCAAGCAGGGGCTCAGCGAATCTCCACAGATTGTCCTCTTTTGTTTATTGACACCGGTATGCCGCAGGCGTACATTGGCTGTGTATTTGGGGTTTCCGACCTTCACCACCAGTAATAGGGGCGAGGGTTCTCGTGGTACTCGTGGGTTTGTTCTTTTGTCTACATTTTTAATAAGAGTTTTATACCTAAAAATAATATATATGTTTACTAAGAATTGGTA
>CAZFMQ010000010.1:0-14192 GCA_964520295.1 uncultured Candidatus Saccharibacteria bacterium | reverse complement strand
CTATTATCGTCGTGCTCGGACACGTAGACCACGGCAAATCCAGCTTGCTTGATTACATCCGTAAGGCAAACGTTGTTGCAGGTGAAGCCGGTGGCATCACACAACACACTGCCGCATACGAAGTACAACACGCAGATACGCACGGCGCACAGAAGCGCATCACCTTTATTGACACACCGGGGCACGAAGCATTTCAAGCACAGCGCGCACGCGGTGCATCCGTTGCCGATGTTGCCATTCTCGTGGTGTCTGCAGAAGACGGTGTCAAAGCACAGACACTTGAAGCACACCGCGCCATTACCGACGCCAACATTCCCTTCTGTATTGCAGTGAACAAAATTGATTCTGGTAATGCAGATTTCAATCGCACCGTCAGCTCTCTGATTGAACACGGTATCTATCCCGAAGGATACGGTGGTTCTATTCCGTGCGTGCAGGTATCCGCAAAACGTGGTGATGGTATCGATGACTTGCTTGAAGTCGTGCTCTTGTTGGCGGAGTTGCAAGAATTGCGTGCCGACACCACACTCCCTGCTGAAGGTCTCATCATTGAGGCACACCGTGATGCGAAGCGCGGTATCTCTGCGACCTTCATCATCACCAACGGCACACTTACAAAGGGTTCCGCAGTGGCTGCGGGCGCGGCATACGCGCCCGTGCGCGCCATTTTTGATTTCAATGGCGCGCAGATGGAGAGTGCAACTGTTTCTGCACCGATAACCATTACGGGCTGGAGTAGCATTCCTGATGTGGGCGAAACCGTGCACACATTCACAAAGAAAAAAGAAGCAGAAAACTATGCGAGCGAATACACGCTACGCGCAACAACAGAGAAACAGGTGATTGATCTTGCCGATGACGATACGCGTACCATTGTGCCCATCATCATCAAAGCAGATGTTGCCGGCTCTCTGGACGCTATTCAGCACGAGATTGAAAAAATCCACGACGAAGATGTCATTTTGAAAGTGTTGCACACTGGCGTTGGTCCTATTACAGAAAACGATGTCAAAATCAGTGGTGGTGACGCACGTACGATTATCATCGGTTTCAACACAGGTGTTGAAAGCGAGGCAACATTTGCAAGCGAGCGTGCGGGTATGACCATTCACACAGAAAATATCATTTATCGTATTACTGAGTGGCTTGACGATATTGTGAAGGCACGTCGACCAAAAAAGAATGTGCAAGAAGTGCATGGCAGTGCACAGATTTTGCGCTACTTCTCTGCAGTCAAATCAAAACAAGTGGTCGGTGGCAAAGTAGCAGAAGGCGCGCTCCACACCGGCGATACTGTAACGATTGTACGCCGTGGCGAAGAAATCGGCACAGGAAAAATTGTGGGACTGCAAAAACAGCGTGATGAAGTAAAAACAATTGATGAAGGTAACGAGTTTGGTGCACGCATTGATGCCCCGGTAACACTCGCGGTTGGCGATATCATCAACGCATACACTGTTGTAGAAAAATAATATGGCGCACGGCACACAAAAAAAAGAAGAGTTGCTTGCGCACGCAGCGGCGACATTCGTCAATCGTGAATCAAATCGCGAATCATTGATTACGGTAACACATGCAGAACTCTCAACTGATGAAAAGCGTGCCACTATTTTTGTAAGTGTGTTGCCAGATAGTTATGAAGCGCACGCGCTTGATTTTCTAAAGCGCAAACGCGCCGAATTACGCACGTACGTGCAAAAACATGTGCGTTTGCGTGTGATTCCCTTTTTTGATTTTGCACTTGATTACGGTGAAAAAAATAGGCAAGAGATTGATATACTCTCCAATCAAGGATAAAATGCTGTATGGCATGGTGGCGAAGTGGTAACGCGACGGTCTGCAAAACCGTTATGCGCGGGTTCGATTCCCGCCCATGCCTCACGGAGGTATAATTGGCGGGAATCGAAGGCCGCGGGCGCGCCATTGGTCTGAGCGCCGAGGCGGGGTCGCAAACACTTAGGATTTTGCGAAGCGTTAGCGAGTAAAATACTTAGTGATTTGTGACCGAGACCGCCCATGCCTCACGGAGGTATAATTGGCGGGAATCGAAGGCCACAGGCACCGTCGGGGTGGCGGAATGGTAGACGCCGCAGACTTAAGATCTGCTGTCTGTAAAAAGACGTGAGGGTTCGAGTCCCTCCCCCGGCACAAAAACAGTTGAGGCGGATGTGTGGCCTGTCGAAGAAGTGGCTGAGTCCCACAATCTCCATATGGCTTCGTTTTGTATTTTTTGCTAAAATGCTTGGCAGGTTTTCCCATCCATAGCTCAATTGGTAGAGCAGCTCCCTCTTAAGGAGTTGGTTGTAGGTTCGACTCCTACTGGATGGACTGGTAGTATGACGAGTGTCCAACCAGCAAGCTTTGCGTACGGATGGACATGAAGTGGACATGCCATGTTCACATCAAGATGGGCGGGTGGTGAAATTGGTAGACACGCTAGCCTTAGGAGCTGGTGCCGCAAGGCATGGAGGTTCAAGTCCTCTCCCGCCCACCACAAACAAATGAGTCTAAGGTAAACCCTTGGGCGATTTTGTTTGTTAGCGGGAGAGGACTTGAAGGCCGCAGGCGGTATACAAGACGAGCGTAGTGAGTGCTTGTCGCCGAGGCGGGGTCGCGAACACTTAGGATTTTGCGAAGCGCTAGCGAGTAAAATACTTAGTGATTCGTGGCCAAGTCTATGCCCACCACAAACAAATGAGTCCGAGGTAAACCCTTGGGTGATTTTATTTGTTGGTTGGAGAGGACTTAGTGAGGTCATATATTGCTTGACTTTTTACCTATTTGTGATATACTGTACAACAGGAGTTCTTCACAATCACAGAAGCAGGGAGCAATGTTGCTTCCCTGCTCAAACTTCAAAGGAGGAGGAGAAATATGAGTCTGACTGCAACTCTTGCCAAACCATTTGCGTGGTTTGGCAAGCACATCCTCGGCGATGCCGCCGTGGATGTGCTCAAGGAGGAGGGCATTAAAATGGTCAAAAATAAGCTGACCCGCAAGGATCTCATCCTTGGGGTCATCTACACACGTCTCGGCATGATCGAGCGCGTGCTGACCCCGGCGGAGATCCAGCAGGGCCTCAATGCCCTCAACGAATTCTATGCTTCGCTCTCACGAGCGAAGCGTGACCTCTTCGAACGTCTCTTTTTCAGAGACGTTCGGGACGCGATTCAGGATCTTTTTCTGCAGCCGCGGACGGTCTTCGTCGATGGCAAGTACGTCGACATGGTCAAGCGGGATCCCGACGGAGAGGCCGACATGATGCGAGCATACCTCGCACATGTTGGCCTCGCGGGTGACCGTGAGATCCGCCTTGAAATGGAGAAGCTCTACCAGGCTTCTCCCACCGCGCAGATCAAGAAGGCCGTCCGCACCGCTGACCGTAAGGTCAGCGGTGCTCTCGACGCCTTTCTCAAGGGCGTCAAGGAGGGGTAACCGATGAGCAAGACACTCAACGGGATTGCCGGAGCCGCTGGGCGGCTGGTGCATCACGCACCTGCCATCGGCATCGGCATCGTTGCTGCCATGGTTTTCTTTTCCGTGGCGGCGGGTCTCCTGCTGGGACAGCTGTATGTCTCGGCGGGTGGCGACTGGTCGTGGGAGCTCTTCACGACCATCGTGGTCGGGGGCTTCGCCCTCGGCCTCGTCTTCGTCTTCGCCACGTTGCTCCGTGCCTCTGGTCTCCAGAGCGCACGGAGCAAGTGGGTCGGGCTCGTCGGGATTGTCATCCTGGCGGGCATGTTGATGTCGGCCATCGGGCAAGTCCCGACAGCCAGCGCGCACGGCTCGTCGTTCCTACGCATCGGCCTTGCGGTCGTTGTCGTAGGAACGTCTCTGCGCTTCCTGCTCGGTGAAAACCGGGCAATGAAGCCGCTGTTGCTCATCGGCGGAGTTCTCCTCGCCCTTGGTGCCCTCTCGGGGGTCTCCAAGGCATGGGGTGATCGCCCCGCCAAGTCCTCACGGGTAAGCGCGGTCAGCGCGTACCCCTGTTCCTTCCGGAACACGAGCGGGAAGTATCCCGCCCGTGTTCTAGGACCGGGACGATTCGAATTTGTATGGGAGGGCGGTCTCGGCCGCTCCACCTACGAGTTCGACGCCTCCGCTCGGGGCACCTGGCAACAGGTGTACCCCGAGCGAAGCGGCGCCGTCGTCCTGTCGTCCGTCGCTCCCGAGATTTTTTCGGGAGCGTCGGTCCACGGGCTCTCCATGGATGAAAACGGGGTCAAGTACCCCTTCATCCTGGAGTGCCCCGCCAGCGTGCTGGCGGGTCTGAACCCACACTGAAGTTTCTGTGATATATCAAAGCCCCGCGAGACGCATAGCGTCACGCGGGGCTTTTTTCTTTTCCGGAAAATCTCCAGCAAATCCTAGAGTGGATTCGTTACGGTATTTTCGGGCAAGTACGGACCTGTCTGATGCCCTGGTAATGCGCTTGGATTACCACCAATGGTGCCGTACACAATACTGATGATGCCGTACACCGATACCATAATGAGCATACCGACAATACCCCAGATCATGCTTCGCACACCGTTGGCGCGCTCTGTTGCATTATCCGCATCGCGAATATATCCAACTACTCCCCATATAAACGTTATGAAGGCAATGCCGAACAACAAGAACAATGCTGGACGTACCACCACGTTGCTGATATTGGCGAGAAATGCTGAAACATCCATATGACACGGGTAGAACTACTAGTTCTCTACTGTTGGTACAGGAAGTGAACCACCCTGGTCAATATCTACTGCATCACCAATGAAGCCGATGATACCTGAAATTGACACCATCACGAAGAGTGCAATAACTGACCACAACATGAGGTGCTTTGCGCGCTTCTTTGAATCACCATCGTCACCCGCCATGATAAACTTCACCAAACCCCAGAAGAACACGAGCAGTGCGATACCGATAACAATCGGTGTTGCGGCGCTCACGAGACGGCCGATAGCGCTCAAAATGTTTTCAAGGTTACCGAGCTGTGCGAATGCAAACGCCGGCGTCAATGCCATAGCCGTTGCACCTGCAATAAGAAACTTTTTCATATACTACTTGTACTAATTATTTTTTTAATTTTCTAATATCAAGCCGTTTACACGGACATGTATACAATTATAGCAAATCAAAATGCTGAAACCTGTGCATTACCGAGTTGGACCAAATCCCTGCTGTCCCGTTGTACCCCCAACGTTTAGACTGGGAGTTTGTATGGTAGGCATAGTATCTACTCCGAACTCGCGCTGAAGCCAGCGTACAATACCAAAGATTGAGAACATCACGAAAAGTGCAACAGCACCCCAAATCATGATGCCTTTTCCTTCTGCTGCCTTTTTAGGATCACCTGAAGCAGAGATATATTTGACGACCCCCCAGAAAAAAACTAAAAGTGCCACGGATCCCAAAATTGCAACAGCGGTGCTCACCAAACCACGGAAAGAATTGAGAAATGTCCTTGTTCCGTCCAGTTGCTGTGCAAACGCAAGCACTGGCGTCAGCGCCATGAGTACTGCACCTGCCATCAATGAAATTTTCTTCATATACAATGATTATTTTTAATATTTTTTAATACCTAACTTCCGAAGATATCGGTGTAAAAGAATTGCACGATACCCCAGAATGAAAAAAGAACAAAAAGCCCGAGTATCCCGTACAGCATAATACTCTTTCCTTCTCCGGCGCTTTTTGGATCACCTGCCGACTTCATGTATTTCACAATACCCCACACGAAGTACAGCACTGCCAACCCCGTGAGCAAACCTAATATAGGATTAATCAGGTCTGTGGCAAGACCAATGAGCTCTTTGAGATCACTGGGGGCAGCGAGCGTAAGTGTGGGCACTGTTGCCAACAGTAGTGCAAGTATGTGTGTGCGTACAGGTGTACGGGTGTGTGTGATAGGACGCATAGTATTAACCTAGTTGCGATACTGTATTACTAATCACTGACGAGAGAATTTGAGCACCGAGCAAAATTGCCGCCCCGACCACTGTGTACAGAAATGCTTTTTTAGCACCTTCCAATTCAGTTCTGTTGCCCCGCGCTTTCACAAACAGAAAACCTGAATAAATGATGAAAATCACTACGATGTAATAGCCGATTTGCACTACCGCATCAACGATAGTTTGTATCAATGAAGGAATGTCACTGACAGAGCCAAGTGGATTGTGTATGCCTGATTGCGCTGGTGTGCCTGGGCCCGTATCACCTCCTTGCGGGGCATTTGGTCCTGGCGTGCCACCACCTGGCCCTGTGTCTGCCGCATAGAGAGTTGACACTGATAACGCCATGCAGAGCGTCAGTACACCTACTGCATATGCAAGATATTTCTTATGCGTGTTCATACTAGTATATTATCCTAGAAGCGAATTAACGTCTCCTCCAGTCAAAATCCTTGTTATAAAGCTAACCACGAGCCAGCCAGAGAGCGTCAATACAAGACCTATGAATGTATTGAGCAAAATACTCTTCGCTTTTTGTAGTTCTCCTTGCTTACCCCCAGACGTGAGCATCTTGAAGCCCGCGTAGGCAAACAACAGTGCTGATATTGGCAATGCGATAACTTTGATACCAAAATCAATAAGGTTGTTGACCAACTGCACCACATCTTTCCATGTGCACTCATCCAGTTTGCCATTGACCATTTCACCGCAGGGCACGAGACCACCGCTCTGTGGTGACGGGCCAGTATCGCCACCTTGCGCATTTTGTGCAAGCACAAAAACAGGTGACACGAGCAATAAAAACAGCGGAATATATGCGCTTACTTTCTTGACATGCATACTGTGCATATCCCCTATTATACGCCCGCCCATGCAAAAAGTTATCCCCAGAGGGGGTTTGGGGTTCGAATCCCATTGGGGATTCGAATCACACGTGTTCACTTTAGAATAGCGCGTTGAGACGACCGCTTGCTTCAGAAACAGCGGAAGAAAGTGATGAACGACCCGAGGTGACATCTTCTATAAGGCGCTTGAAAACCTGTGCTGATTGATTCCGGTCTGGGTCAAAGAAACCCTGCGCAATGAGCGCATCTTGGTAAAACACCGTCATAAATGGATCGGTAGGTGCCTGCCCGAGCATGTCGCGGCGTACGGGTGGCAATGCAAACGCATCTACGAAATACTGCACCATGCCGGGATTTGCCAATGTCAGCGCGGCAGAAAACGCACCTGCCTTGTTGGCAGACTGATTCAAAATTGCCACGGCGTACATCGTGCCAAACGTTGTTTTGGTAACGGCATCACGCACCTGTGGCATACGCGTTACGTCAAAGTTGAGGTTTGGATTTTGTGCTTGAATGTCAAAGAGTTCGCTGGCAAAACCGAGGTACAGTGCAGAATCACCACGTATAAAGGCGGTTTGCGATGACGGTAATGAGCGATTCCATGAGTATGCAGGTTTCACCGGATTGGCAAACTCGGTATAGAAACGCAACGCGGCATCTGCAGGTGCTTCCGGCAAATTGAGTGTATTGTTGAGAATACTTTGATACTGACCATCTCCCCTGCGAATCACGATGGGGTTTCCTGCTTGCATAATCATCGTCGCGAGGATTTCTTTTGCGTGCGTGACGTTCTCATATTCACCGAGCGCGATGATGCTCTGTGTGATGTTGAACGATGAATCAGATTTTGTGAGTTTTGGCACCAATGAGAGCACCTCTTCCCATAATTGCGGTGGGCGCACAATACCCTCGGCATTCAAGAGTATGCGGTTCCAGTACAGCACCATCGGATCTACGAGTATGGGAAATGCCAACACACCTGACGGACTAAGGAATAATTCTGTACCTTGCGTGAATGTATCGCGATACGTGCGCTCAGGATAATTTTCATATGGAATGGCGAAAATTTTCCGTTCGTGCTGGAGCAAGCGGTCACTCGTCAACAGCACCATATCGGGACCGCGATTTTCAGCAAGCGCTGTCGTGAGTTCTTGATCAAAGGTGCTCTCTGATACTTGTCGGTACGTAATGCCGAGCGTATTATCATTTGCCTGATTATATTTCGTCAACGCGCTTTCGATGACGGCACCATCAAGCGTTCCCCATACCACACCCGCTGCCGGCACACTGCCATCACTGCTACCGCCTCCGAATTTTCCATACGATGCAATGGCAATCACGCCCGCAACAATAAAAAAGCCGAATATGCCGAGCAATACTGTCTGAAATGTTTTCATCTCACTTGCCATATATACAATTAGCGTCGAGGTTTTCTAAAAATCATGCCGTAGTGGTGCGAGCCCGCATCAACGTCCTTTTCAAACTGTAATCCCACCGCATCTGCCAATGACTGCGCCACACTTCTGCGCACGACAGCGCCCGCATGTGGTCCTACGCCACCCGTTGAATCGCTCCAATCAACAATCAACACCTTGCCTCCCGGTCGAACAATGCGGGACACCTCTTTCATAAAGTTCTCTTTGTGCTCCACCTGGAAAAGAATGTTGGTGGCAATGGCGGCATCTACCGAACCATCGGCAAGCGTGGAGCCGTTTTCATCTTCCAAATTAGACCAGATGACAGTGATATTTTTAAGCCCACGCTCTTCGGCATGCTGTGTAAGCTTTGTCAGTAATTCTTTTTGCACATCGCACGCATACACGACACCATGCTCACCCACCGCCTCAGCCGCGGCAAGCGTGTACACGCCCGTGCCGACACCGAGGTCAGCGACACGCATACCCTCGCCGAGTTGGAAGCGTTCTATAACACTTTCGGGACGAAGAAACATATAAAAAAGTATAGCATATGGGTGTGTGTAAAAAAGAAGAGACCGAATCACCACAAGGTGATTCGGTCTCTTCACTTGGGACTTTAACTCCCAAGTGAATCCTTATACGGTGCTAGAGACACACGAACGATGCGATAGAATCCCCTTCACGCATCTTCATAATGCGCACACCTTGTGTAACGCGTCCCAATACAGGAATCTCTTTGAGTGCCACGCGAATCACCTGTCCTTTTTGTGAAATAACCACGAGCTCGCCCTCATCGCTGGCAACCACCTGCGATGCCATGACATCACCGGTCTTTGCCGTTACATTTGCAGTTTTGACACCACCACCACCGCGCTTTTGTACTTTGTATTCAGATACCGGTGTGCGCTTACCATATCCATTGGACATCAAAATCAATACTGATGATGCATCTTTTTTCTGCACTACACTGCTACCAACAACGACATCTTTGCCTGACAAGCGCATTGCGCGCACGCCACCCGCTGCACGCCCCATCGGACGCACATCACTTTCTTTGAAACGAATTGACTGGCCGCGCTTCGTCACCAACACCACTTCATCACCCGCAGACACTGTGTTCGTAGTAATGAGTGCGTCTCCACTTTCTAGTTTGATCGCAATAATACCCGAACGGCGCACATCCATAAAACTTGATGCGGCAACTTTTTTGACGACACCATTACGCGTTACCATAAGCACGCCTGATGCCGACTTCTTTGTTTCAGCAGACAACGGAAGAATTGAGGTAACGTGTTCATCATCTGACAACTGTAAGAAGTTCATAATGGACTTCCCCTTTGTGGCACGCTTACCTTCCGGCAATTCGTACATTTTGATTTGGAACACTTTTCCACGGTCAGTGAAGAACAACAAATCATCGTGCGTATGTGCACCAACCACCATCGTGACGAAATCTTCTTCTTTTGTATTGAGATCAATCACACCGACACCGCCACGCTTCTGCGCGCGATACTCAGATGGATTGGTACGCTTGATGTAACCGCCCTGCGTAAATACCACCACATTTTCTTCGTTTGGAATGAGATCTTCTGCAGAAAATGCTGCAACACCACCACGTGATACGCGCGTTCTGCGCTCATCACCATATTTTTCTGATGCTTCCTGCAATTCACCTTTAACCACATCGCGCATTTTGCGCTCGCTCTTGAGGAGTGCTTGGTATTCTGCAATGCGTTTCTGTACTTCCTTGAGCTCATCTTCAATCTTCTTGCGTTCAAGTCCGGCAAGTTTCTGCAACTTCATGTCCAAGATGGCAGTTGCCTGAATCTCGGAGAACTTGAATTGCTTCATGAGCGCGGCTTTCGCGTCCTGCGTATCTTTTGACTTCTTGATGACCTTAATGACTTCATCAATATGATCAAGTGCTTTTGAAAGACCGAGCAAAATGTGCTCGCGCGCCTGTGCTTCACGCAAATCAAACTCCGTACGGCGACGCACAACGGTCAATCGGTGTTTGACGAACTCTTCAAGAATTGTCTTCAGTGCAACTGTTTGTGGCACCCCATCAACAAGACACACCACGTTGAGGTGGAATGTATCTTCCAGTTGCGTGTGCTTGTAGAGATAGTTGAGTACTTTTTCAGGAAACGCGCCGGTCTTTAGATCAATTACCACGCGAATATCGCTTGTGGATTCATCGCGAATATCGCGAATACCTTCAATTTTTTTCTCGCGCACCAAATCCGCAATTTTGACAATGAGATCTGCTTTATTCACGCGGTACGGGATTGAAGAGATGATGATGTGGAACTGCCCTTTCTTGCCTTCCACAATTTCAGCATCACCACGCGTTACAATGCCACCCTTACCTGTTGTATACGCATGTTTGATGTCTTTTGCATTAAAAATAGTGCCTCCTGTTGGAAAATCAGGACCTTTGATGAACTCCAAAAGATCCTCTGTTGTTGCGTCGGGATTATCAACAAGATGTGTTGTCGCCGCGACCACTTCACCAAGGTTGTGTGGTGGAATGTTCGTTGCCATACCGACGGCAATACCCAACGTGCCATTGAGGAGAATGTTTGGTACCAATGCAGGAAGCACTGTTGGCTCTTTATGTGAACCGTCATAGTTTGGACGCCACTCTACAGTGTCTTTTTCCAAATCGCGCATCAATTCCGCAGACACGCGCGACATGCGTGCTTCGGTGTAACGCATAGCGGCTGGCGGATCACCATCAATGGAACCGAAGTTACCTTGCCCGAGTACAAGTGGATAGCGATATGAAAATGTCTGTGCCATGTTAACCATTGCATCGTATACGGACGCATCACCGTGCGGGTGATACTTACCAAGCACTTCACCGACTACGGTTGCTGATTTTTTTGCTTTTGCCGTTGGGACCAAATGCATCTTGTGCATCGCATAGAGAATACGACGGTGCACAGGCTTGAGACCATCACGCACATCAGGAAGTGCACGTGCAGTAATCACGGACATCGCGTAGTCCAAGTACGCCTCTTTCATTTCTGCAGTGACGCTGCGTGGCACAATGCTCACGCGTTCAGGTCCATCTTTTTTTGGTTCTTCAGAGGCGTTTTTCTTTGCCATAACGTACGTCCAGTATACAGAAAAAACGCCCTAAAATCAACGCAACGGGGGCGCCGAGCCCCTTTAAAACGGGGGCTCGGCGCCTGTATATGTGTACATTCTAAAAGCGTTCACGTATGCCCTCAAACGAGGAGCGGACAACCTCAACGACGCTTTGCAAAGGTGATACCTCAGCTTCTTGTACCTCCATCGTACCTATATCACCGAGCTCCACAAAGAAGTAAATTACCCAAAGCACGAACACAATCAACGTAAAAATACATGCCGTCCAAAATGCATACGCACGTCGCTTGGATTCCGGTTTTTGTTGCAATTTTTTGATGAATGCAAACATTGCCGTCTCTAGTGTTATGCCTGCGGAGACAATACAATCACCTCTCCTTTTTTCTCCAGCACATCGCGCTTCTTGAGTGTCGCCTTATCTTGCGGTGCGACATTTGTCTCTCCTTCCTCTTTCAAAAATGCCTTGAGCGTTTCCGTTGTGTAGTGCATCGGAATAATGACGTGTGGTTCAAGCGACACACCAAGCTTATGTGCTGCTTGTGGATCAAGTACACCATCACCACCAATCGGCACAAAGAGAATGTCTATGTCATCAAGTGCTTCAAATAATTCTGGTGAAAGTGTGGCGTTGCCGAGCGCACCACAAAAACAGATTTTCATATCCTCCAATGAAATAATGTATACCGTATTGATGCGCTCCTTCCCACCATACATACTCTTACTTGCGTAGCCACGCACCACGACATCATTGAGCTCGTATTCTCCGGGACCCGCAATAACTAACGGCTCTTTATCACCACGCGCATTTGTTTCTGCGCCATTACAGTCAGGATGATTGATAGTTGAAAGCACGATGTCAGCGCCGAACGACGAAATGGGTAATTTTGATTTTTTTGAAACAGGATTGCACGAAAGCGTGATATCGCCGAACTGCACGCGAAACGACTCCAGAGTGTTGTATGTAATCACCATAATAAGGCGATTATACCATACGTTGCAATACCGCACGCATTAGAGATACTTGGCTTTATTTGCCTTATGGCCCTCAAAATCATCGGCATAGTACATGGCACCATCTGCACCCGTCAGATAAAACAAGTGTGATGTTGGGGACGGAGCTAGTGCAGCTTGCAGAGATTCTAAACCAGGGTTTGCGATAGGCGCTGGAGGTAGTCCAGGTCGTGTGTACGTATTATACGGCGTATCTGTTTGTAAATCTTCTTCTGTTAGCTCATGTGATGCCTTACCGAGCGTGTACATAAATGTTGCATCTACCTGCAATGCCATACCAATTTCCAATCGCTTCCACAAAATACCTGCGACAATTTTTTTGTCCTCAAATGTATTCGCTTCTTTCTCAAGAATAGAAGCCATGACGACCACATCAGACATGCTCCTGCCGGACTGTGTAATATCATCTGTCAGTGGCTCGACAACTTCGTCAAAACGGAGCGACAGTGTTTGTACGACTTGCTCGGGTGTTGTATTTGGTAGGAAGAAGTATGTGTCGGGAAACAAAAATCCTTCTTTACCTAATGCCAAACGTCTAAACTGCGCTGTATCAAAGCCAATAAGTTTTGTACTCAACACATCGCTCATCTGCGCAATCGTCAAACCTTCTGGCAACACGACGCGCACAGGCTCGATACCGTGATGACCCTGCATCAAACGCCATGCAACACGCGGTATGTGCTCTGCTTCCTCAAAAATATACTCACCTGCGCGCATACGATCTGCCCCGCCCGTTACACCCACAAATAGACGTAGGAGTGTTTTTGAATAAATAACATTCGCATCTTTCAAAATAGTTGCAATGTCACTAAATGACGCGCCGGATGGAATATGCACCAATGTCGGTGCAGAAAACGCGCGTGGTGTTGCGAACACAGCACACATCAACACCAGCACGCTTATCACTCCGATACAAAATACACTACGCATACGTTACTCCACAGGTAAATTGAGCGGTGGTTCCGCTTTTTGGGATTCAATACGACCCATCGTCGGCGTGGCAACGTTGCTTCCTGGGAAATGGTAGATAGTGGCAAGTTCTTCTGAGTTGAGTACGAAGTGCTTTCGCTTGTATGGTGCGTGGAAGTAGCTGCGCAAACGATATGCCTCAAACATTTCCCGCTTCTGCTTTGCCGTGCGCCCGCCGAATGGATCTTGCAGTTTATAATCAAACCCAATACCGTTTACTTTTTTGAACCCGTTGAGGTGTTGGGTATTGTACTGTGCAAACACGCCATTGAGCGCACCTTTATGTCCGCCGTTAAAATACTCTTTCTCTGCGAGGTACACCGTACGAATACCAACATCAAACGGCAATTTGGTAATGCTACGTTCCAGTGCATCAATGGTGTCTTTCTCCGTCGTGGTGAGATGCACCACACCAAATTCTTTGTCCTTCTCTCCCTGAATCTTACGTTTTTTGATGATGCTCTCAATTTCTGATTTTACATCGTCTTTCCACTTGTCAGTTGGTTCTCGGTGCTCTTTTATTTTTTTGAAAATATCAAACACATCCTCAATACTCTTGAAACCAGCGAAGAATGAGTCGGTTTTTGCATCTTCCTTTTTGTGTGCGCGCACCATGATTTGAATCCATGCGTGTTCACCTTTTCCGAGGCCGCCCAAATACTCCAGCACGGGCGCAATAGGATCTACCTTGAACTCTTCTTTCGGGTCTTTGTCCAAGCGATAGTCAACATACGTCTTTATCGGATACGGGTCGGCCTTAGAGAGTATGAACTCGCCTCCTGATATATCGGCACGGTCGGGGTCGTAGAGAAACGCGAGCGTATAATCAGATACTTCAAACACTTCCGTTGATGGATACTGTGCGTAGATATTGTTCTGAATAGTTTTGACATTGC
>CAZFMQ010000009.1:0-14325 GCA_964520295.1 uncultured Candidatus Saccharibacteria bacterium | reverse complement strand
GTCAATTTGTTGCAGGGGTGTTTGATGTGCTTTTTGCAATATATTTGGATATTTGGCAAGGTTTTTGTTGATGGCGAATACGTCAAAAATGGCTCTAAAGAGCCATTTTTGACGTATCTTTCTATCCCTGTTTTATCCACTTTCGCATTGCCGAGAGGGTGCTGAATCCGTACAATAAGCATTGTTCTGGGTTGATAGATAGCGGGCTTCCCCAAAAGGGTTGCTCCATAACGATTGAAACGCCGGCTTTACTATATAAACAGGTCATATAATACCTTCATATCACGATTTCGGTCCTTCCTTTTCTCATCTCTCGGATCGAATGAAAGAAAGAGTGCACTCGGTACGTTTTTGGGAACACCTCGCGTTCCGTTTTGTTGCAACAATACTCCCCTTCCTCTCATACGGGGGCCTTTTGGGTATGTATGGACTTTTGCCATCTGTAGGCGCTCAGGAAGAGTTGGTGGGTACAGAACTAACCTCAAACTCCGCTTTTTTGGAATCAACGAATAATCCAAATGAAAAATTAGCAGTTGCGCCTCGCAATAACATTGATCGTGGTGATGCCCTCGCCTCATTTGAAAATCCAATGGCCGATGAGATTCGTCGTGCAACATCAGATCAGATTTCCACCTATGTTGTTCGTGAGGGTGACACACTTTCACAAATTGCCGATATGTTCTCTGTGTCAGTCAATACCATTCGTTGGGCAAACGACATGATTGGTAAATCAACTATTCGTCCAGGTCAGACACTTATTATTTTGCCGGTTACAGGTATCCGCCACACGGTTGCGAAGGGTGATACGGTTGCCTCTATTGCAAAGAAATACAAAGGTGATGCTAACGAAATCTTGGCGTACAACGGATTGGAGCACGGCGTTACACTTGCCGTTGGTTCTGAAATCATCATTCCTGATGGTGAAATCGCCGCACCTGCAGTATCGCAGAGCACTGCATCATCTGCGGGTAGTGCTTCACGCGCATACAGTGGTCCATCATACGCTGGTTACTACATGCGTCCCGTCAATGGTGTACGTACACAAGGTATTCACGGCCACAACGGTATAGATATCGGCGCACCTGTCGGTACACCAATTTATGCATCTGCCGCAGGGCAAGTCATTATCTCTGCATCAGGTGGTTGGAACGGTGGTTATGGTAATTATGTTGTAGTGAAGCACGCAAACGGTACGCAGACACTGTATGCGCACAACAGTAGCAATGCGGTGTCTGTGGGACAGACGGTAACGCAGGGACAAGTGATTGGATATGTGGGACGAACAGGACGTGCAACGGGTCCACACATTCACTTTGAAATCCGTGGTGCCGCCAACCCGTTCTAGGGTGGAGCCGGTAGCGCGCATGCGTGCTACGGGTTTTGATCTAGAAATATACAAAACAGCACAACGTCCCGGCTTTTGCCGGGACGTTGTGCGTTATACTGTGCACTTAGTTACCAAGCGTGATGCGTTATGAGGATAGAGATAATTTTGGACGATACTGCAGTGCTTCAAGAATATGACGCTCGCATATCTGCTCGCTTTCATCTAAATCAGCAATGGTGCGCGCCACTTTAATACAGCGGTGGTAACTGCGTGCGGATAAATCCAGCGCTTCTGCTGATTGATTCAGGAGTGCGCGTATGTCCGGTGACAGCGGAATGAGTGCGTCAATGTCGCGTACCGATAGTTCGCAGTTTTTTGTTTTATTTGTGTGTGCGAGGCGCTGTCGCTGGATGGTGCGCGCACGCGCCACGCGCGTGCGCGCTTTCTGGCTTTCTTCCGCACCGCGCGGTAATCCTAAGTGTTCATGATTGATGGCGGGTACCTTTATCCAAATATCGATGCGGTCGGCAATAGGTCCCGATATTTTTTGTTGATAATTTGTTAGTCGTGATGCAGTGCAGGTGCAAATGCCGTTCTCATTTCCCCACTGACCGCACGGACACGGATTGAACGCCACAATCACCAACACATCTGCAGGAAATTGTGCCGAACCTTTTGCACGCGACACCGATACAATTCGTTCCTCCATCGGCTGACGCAGTGCTTCAATGACACGTCGTTCAAACTCCGGAAACTCATCAAGAAATAATACACCACGATGTGCGAGCGTTATTTCACCTGGTTTTGGAAAGGTGCCGCCACCAACAAGTGAGACATACGAGCTCGTGTGGTGTGGAGAGCGCAGTGGTGGATGCACGATGACGTGTTGGCGTAGTGTGCCTGCAACAGAGTGAATGGAGGTAACTTCAAGCATTTCAGAAAATGTCAGTGGCGGTAGCATGCCCGTGAGTGCACGTGCCAGCATTGTTTTGCCACTGCCCGGCGGACCCCAGAGTGCAATGTTGTGTCCACCTGCTGCAGCAATTTCAAGCGCGCGCTTCGCTGTTTCTTGTCCACGAATATCGCCGAGATCAACGGTGTGTGCGGGTAGTGAGGTGTCCGGTTTTGTTTGTGGTGTTGATGCAATGAGTATGCGTTGTTTTTGTTTTTCATCAAGGTGCTCCACGGCCTCTTTCAATGTGGTAATGCCATACACGGTGATACCACCGACGAGTGACGCTTCCTGCACATTTTCTTGTGGTACAAATGCTTCGGTGAATCCTTGTTGTTGCGCATAGAGCACACACGGCAATACACCAGAGACGCGCCGCACGTTGCCATCCAGTGAAAGTTCACCAAGAAACAGTTTCCCTTCAGGATTGAAGATGATCTCTTCTTGCGAGAGTAAGTACGACAGTGCAATAGGTACATCAAAAGACGGCCCTTCTTTTTTGATGTCGGCGGGTGCGAGTGAGATGACTATTTTTTGGTTCCTACTTTTTGGTGATTTGAAGCCGGAGTTTTTGATGGCGGCGGAGACGCGATCGCGTGATTCTTCAATGGCTTTGTCAGGTAACCCCACAATGGAGAATGCATGTAGTCCGTCGCTGACGTCAACTTCAATAGTAACGATGTGTGCTGAAAGTGCGCTGGTTTGTGCGCTGTATATTTTTGCAAATGCCATGCGCGCAGTATGCACTGCGCGCGATAAAATTGAGATAAAGTGTTGCGTAGGGCACGGGGAATAGGTAACAAAGAGCCCGAATCCTCATTGGGGATTCGGGCTCTTTGTTACATGTTATCTGTTTAGATATTCGTTCGTGCTGATGGCAACGCGTTGAGGCGCTCAAGAGGAATTGGTTCGCCGGTGTTTTCGTCATTACCGTACGTACCTTCATCAATGCGTGTAAGTGCGGCAAGTACGTCGCGATACTGTTCTTCAAGTGTTGAAAGAATCGCGGTGTTCTCTTCAAGATCTTCAATAGCATCTGCAAACTCATTTTTATCTGCCGTTGAAACACCTTCCCCTTCATCTACGACGGGCGTCCAATCACCTGCCTGCTCAGGGTTTTTAATACCAATGTCAGACATTTCTGATTCAAGACGTGCCTTTTCTTCAAGCAGTTTTTGCTTGAAGGATTCAATGTGTTCTGGTGTGAGATGTGTCATATGCGCCCAGTATAGCAGGTTTTTGGAGAAAATCTATCGAGAGAAACGTGCGATATTGAGGTGGTCAACGAGCGCCGAGAGTGCCTGTTCGTCTTGTGCAATCAAGAGCATGGTCGGCGTTGGGAATGCGTAGAGCATGTGCGTGGTGCCATCGGCATTGCGTACTGCGCGTGCATCATGATTTTTGACGGTGATATCTACGAATACCGGAGGGGTTGCAATGACAGGTGTAGGTGCAACCGCGGGTGTTGTCGTGCTTGTCGCCGTAGGTGTGGTGCTTGCTGTTGTGCTTGCTGAAGGTGTCGTGGTTGCCGTAGTTGCATCGCTACTTGATGCGGTTGTGCTTGCGGTTGGTTCTGGAAGGATTGGGGCGGGTGTGTGTGTGAGGAATGATAGGTCTGCTGGGATGAATGGTTCCCATTCCAACATACCGGCGAATGCGGAATCGTATGATGATGTTTCAAGCGCAAGAAATGGAATGGTGCGCCCAGATATAGTGACCACACCAAAGTATGTTTGCTTGCCGAGTGTGCGTGCGAGACGCGCAGGTGCGTGTGCAGAAATCTGCGTGAAGAATGTTTCTGGTGGCACATCAACCTGTATGCGTACGGTTTCAGATTCTATGATGTCTTCACGGTATGCAATGAGTCGTACTAATGAGATACCTTCAGTGCCTGCGTACTTCGGTGCTAATTCAGAAAGTGAACGCAGAACACTTGCACGCGTCATGTCGGTAATATCCAGTGTGGTTTCTACGACACCGGGAATGAGTGCATCTTGCGTCGTGATGACCACCGGCTCTGTTTCTGGTGCACGTGTTTGCATGATGTAGGCGACGGTAACAATACCGACACCAAGCAGTGCCAGGAGTATGCCTCCAACTGCCCACCACGAAAACTTTTTCTCCTCTGCTCCAACGATAACACTGTCGTTTTTTGCGTATTGTGCGAGTGCAATGCCACCGACTGTGAGGCGGTTTTGTGCAACGGTTGTTGCCACATCACTTTCAAGTGTGCGAATTGCAGATTGTCGTGCGGGTACTTGGGTTGTTTGTGCGGTTGGCGGCACAATAATGCCCGCAGCTGTTGATGGTGATGTATATGAAGGCGTCGGTGTCGGAGGTGGCGGCGGCGGCATGTTCGGTAACTCTGGTCGTGTTGATGGAATGACAGGACCATCAAGTGGTTTGCCCGCAGGGCTTTGGTAGAGCATGTCTTGTGCAGACATGCGACGAGGTGGCAGTGGTGGTAGTGAACCCGCGGCAGGTGTCGTGTGCGTTGTCTGACCTTTCGGCACGATATCTTCGTCGTGCGGTTTTTCGTAGAACGCTCGTGAGGCCGCTGGGTGCGGTAATGTGTCCGTTGTTTCAGTTATGGGTGTGATTGGTTTTGATGGTGTTACTGCTGATGGCTGTGCTTGTGGTGCGGCAACGAGTGGTGGAATAGGTGTTGGTTGTGGTCGTGGTTGTGGTTGTGCGACAGGTTCGTGCGCAAGTGCGGCATCTGCAGGAGCAGGTATTTTTGCTGCGGGTGTCGGTGTTGGCGTGGGCGCAAACGCAGGCGCAGACGTATCATTGTCTGGTGTGGTGTCGTGTTGCGGCATGATGACGCCGGGCATTGCCGATGCAGTTTGTGCAGTGTCAGTTTGTTGTGGTTGCGGAGGTTGTGTGTCTGCGGGTGCGTCGGTTGGATCAATGTGATGATCAGTAGTGCCCGGCATTATCGGTGTTTCAGGTGGAAGTCCAAATGACGGCGTGTTTGATGCGGGTGTTTGTTCTGTCATACCTACAGCATACCAATAAAAAAAGAAGGGAACAGAGCTGCCTGTGCGGGCAGTGGATTAGTGCGCGGGGAACAGGACAACACACTTAGCGCCCGACTGTACCAGTCGGCACAAACGGGCCTAGTATCTGTTCCCTGTTCCCCTTCTCCTTGGCGGTGCTTCATTGACGGGCAGTGGTCCTTCAAATGGTTTTACACCTTTGCGCGATGCGAATTCAGGATCGGCATCTTTAATGGAAAGACGAATGCGCCCCTCCTCGCCCACTTCTTTGACGATAACAGGCACGACTTCACCGACAGCAAGTACATCCTCAACACGTCCAAGACGAAACGGTGCGATTTCTGAAATATGCACTAACCCTTCAACATCTTTTACACCATTGAGATTCAATGCTTCACCGAGGCGCACGAATGCACCGAAGTCGGCGATGCGTGTAACTTCACCCGAAAATGTTTCACCTGCATGAAACTCGCGTGTCAGTGTCTCAATAAGTGCCAACGCTTTTTCTGCACTACCGCTCTTGCCGGTAACGTATACTGTGCCATCTTCTTCAATGTTTATTTCTGCACCTGTTTTTTCTCGTATTTGATTGACGGTTTTGCCACCACCACCGATGACAGTACCAATCTGCTCCTTTCTGATTTTTGTCGTCAGTATTCTTGGTGCACGCGGTGACAATTCTGCGCGTGGTGCAGGAAGTGCTTCAGCAATGACATCTAAAATCTGTAAGCGCGCACGTTTGGCTTTTTCAAATGCTTCAGAAAATACCGATAAAGGTACACCGTCAACTTTTACATCCATTTGCATGGCCGTCACGCCGTCGCGTGTGCCCGCAACTTTGAAATCCATATCACCGTAGTGATCTTCAGGGCCTTGAATATCCGTCAGTATTTTGTACGTACCATCACCAAGCACCACCCCCATTGCAATACCAGCAACCGGCGCGACAATCGGTACACCCGCATCAAGCAATGCGAGTGTACCGCCACACACAGAACCCATTGATGACGAGCCATTAGATGACATGACTTCCGATACGATGCGAATGGTATATGGAAAGACATCTGTTGAGGGAATAACGGGTGCGAGTGCTTTTTCTGCCAATGCACCATGACCTATCATGCGTCTGTTGGTGCCGCCCATGCGCCCCGTTTCACCTGTGGAATACGGTGGAAAGTTGTAGTGCAACATGAAGCGCTTCTCATTGTGTACCTCAATGCCATCAATTTCTTGTGTGTCTTCAGGGCCGCCGAGTGTGAGTGCCGCAAGAATGTGTGTTTCACCTCGATAGAAGACGCCAGCACCATGCAACATTGGTGCAACACCACCTGCTTGCGCAAACAATGCACGCACCTGATCAAATCCGCGCCCGTCGGGTCGTTTGCCCGATAAAATACCTACATCAAATGCCTGTTCTACTTGTTCTTCAAAATATCCATCGGCGAGTTCACGTGATTCGTCAGGTAATGTTTCTTTCAAGAGTGTGCGCCATGTGGTGTGCAGTGCGCCGACCGCTTCCCCACCAGAGACACCGGAGAACACTGCATCTTCAAGTGACGGCGCAATGTCTGATGCAAATAATGCGCGTGCTTCATCTGACAATACCGGAAAGATGAATTCCACCTTCTCTTTTCCTATTTCGGCGATGATGTCGTTTTGAAATTGTTCCAGTGCGGTGATTTCATGTGATGCACGTGTGAGTGCTTCAAGAATGGTGTCCTCAGGCATCTGCTGTGCGGACGTTTCAATCATATTTATCATGCCGTTGTGTCCGCAGACCATGACATCCATGAGCGCGGAGGCACGTTGCGTGTACGTTGGGTTCACTATCCAATTTTTGTCGGCGTCCAACCCCATGCGCACACAGGCGACCGGACCATTCCATGGAATAGGTGAGGTTGCGAGTGCGAGTGATGCGGCGAGCACCGAAAGAGTGTCGGGATCATCTTCGCCGATGGAGAGTACGGTGATGACAACTTGCACTTCAACACGCATGCGCTGATTGAATAGTGGACGAATAGTGCGGTCAACAATGCGCCCCGAGAGAATTGCTTCGTCGGATGGTTTACCCTCGCGACGCACGTATTTACTTCCGAGGATAGCGCCAGCGGCGTAGAATTTTTCTTCGTAATCAACGGTGAGTGGAAAGTAATCAATGCCGGTGCGCTCGTTAGTGCCCATGACGGCGGTGGCAAGCACGGTGGTGTCGCCGTATGACACGACACACGAACCGTTTGCGCGGAGTGCGAGGTCATTGAACTCGGCGGTGAGCTTTTTACCACCCACTTCAGTTGCAAACGTCTTTGTGTTCATGACAAAAAATTACGAAAGGTAATATATGCACTATAGCATTTTGGGAAAGGGTACGGGGTGGAATGCACCTAGCCCCCGAAACGCTTAAAGCGCTTCGGGGGCTAAAAGTGTTTATGAAGAAACCCCGCAAGAAACGCGAGGTTTCTTGCGGGGCTATGGTGCCAGAATGGGGATGATCTGGTATCTCGTGCGTCCATCCTTCTCGTGGATGGCGAGCACAATGACCATTTGATACTCTCCTGTGGACGTCCGCTCTTGTATGATGGCGTAGCCTTGCTCCTGGAGTTGGTTGAGCACCAACTCCACTTTGTCGACGAATTCCCACGGCAACGGCTCCACACCTGTTTTCGGTGTCGCGGGCGCCGAAAATAATACGATAGCGAACGGCATGACCATCATAGCCGCGAAAGTGAAGACGGGGCCCTTCCAGATCAAGAGCCAGTTACCGATACGTCGCAACATCTCATTCTCCTTTCAACAAGGCTGGTTGATGGTAACAATCTCCCAGAAAAATAATACAAAGTACACACACCCGTCAAGTGATGGTGAAAACAAAAAGAGATCACAAAGGACTCGAAGTGCCGATATGTCGGGACTTCGAGTCCCTCCGTTTCCTGTGAACTGTGCCCTGTTCCCTATGTTAGTTCAGCTTCCTTCGCACAATTTTCGGACCACTACTTGATGCGGGTTGCGATGCCTGCTGTGATTGTGGCGGGCGCGGTGCACTTTTGCTACGGCGCTGTCCGCTGCGGTTGCCCCCACGATACCCGATGAGATACTTTCGTGGATTTTCATCCAAGTCAGTAAAGTGATCAACTGCTTCAATGAGTTTTGATGATGTGGAGCGTCCAAATGAAACAGATTCCACCTGACAACCTTCATTCACCTGCAAATATTTCACGAGTGGAATGAAATCGCCGTCACCAGAAATGAGAACAACCGCATCAAGTTTTGGGGCGAGCTTCACCGCGTCAATGGCGAGCCCTACGTCCCAATCTGCTTTCTTTGCACCACCTGAAAAAATCTGCAGGTCTTTTGTTTTCGTTTCAATACCTGCTTTGGTGAGTGCTTCAAAAAATGTTTTCTCACTGCCCTCTTCGGTTGAAATAACGTATGCGGTTGCGCGCACGAGCGGACGATTGTCCACGGCGTCTTGCACGACCTGTCCGAAGTTTACGTGTGCACCATAGAGATTACGTGCACTGTGATAGAGATTTTGCGCGTCAATAAAAACGGCTACGCGCTGTGCCTTATGTTTGATGATAGACATGATTGTACAAAGGGAACAGGGATTAGTTACTAGGGAACAGGGATATAAAATCCATTATACACACACCCGTTTTGATAGGCATTGTCTGTTCCCTGTGAACTGTTCCCTGCCTGCGCAGGCAGGCCCGTTCCCTATTCTTTAATCTTCTTGAGAATATCTGCGTGTTTTGCAGGATTCTTCTTTTTGAGGTAGTTGAGGTGTGAGCGACGTTGTGCAACGAGACCAAGAAGACCGCGACGTGAGTGCTTGTCTTTGCGGTTACCCTTGAGATGTTTTGAAAGCTCGTCAATGCGCTTGCTCAAAAGTCCAATTTGTACTTCAGGAGAGCCGGTGTCACTGTCGTGACGTGCGGAATCCTTCATGATGCGAACTTTTTTGTTTTTTGTTAGTGCCATGATGCAAATATACCACCTTCTACCTACGTTTCATAAAAATATGGGGCTGTATGCCCCACAAAGAGCACTATAGCATAGAAAAAGATTTTTGCAAGCATAAAGCCCGCACACAGAAATTTGTGTGCGGGTAAGGTCGACACCCGTTAGGTGTCGATAGAACTGAATCCGTTGAGTACCCAACGGATCGAAAGCGATACTGACAGAACTAGAAACGTAACGACAAATACTATCAAAGGTACAGGCCAGAGGAGTCCAGCTCTGGGGTTTGGCCGAAGAAAAATCTCTACAAATCGTGTCAGCCACCCCCATTCTTCTCCCGTTTCCTCCCACATTTTCTCGGCAAAATCCTCAAAATGTTTTGGGACACGGTGTTCCCTGAGAAACCATACAAATATGCCCCCCGCCAGGATATACAGGGTAAAAAGCAGCAGACTGAGGTATATAACCATACCAACCTCCTTTAGTTGTCAGTTGCTTTCTTGTCCACTGACCACACTAATGATTTTTTAAAAAATGTCAAACGATACTTTAGATGTTTCCATCTTTGAGTTTTGTAGAGACGAAGTCCCGACATGTCGGGACTTCGGGTGCTCCCCCGTTCCCTGTGAACTGTTCCCTGCCTGCGCAGGCAGGCCCGTTCCCTTCGTTATATTGTGCGACGTTGAAAAGTGCGCGAGAATAAAGGCATGCACAAAGATGTTGAGTCGCTCAAACGTTCATTTCTTGAATACTTAGAAATTGAACGTGGACGTTCCCTCAAAACCATTGAGAATTACGACCGCTATCTTTCTCGTTTCATCGTGTTTGCAAAAGCAACAAACCCTAAGGATATTTCCGAAGATGTTGTGCGCGAGTTTCGTTTGTGGCTCAATCGTCAACCCGGCAGTGTCCGAGGTGATACGCTCAAAAAGAAAACACAAAATTATTACCTCATTGCGCTCCGTGCATTTTTGAAATTTTTGCGCAAGCGTAATGTGCTGAGTTTGCAACCCGAAGCCATAGAGTTGGCAAAAGCATCTGATCGCGATTTAGATCTCATCTCTCTGACGGAGTTGGAACGATTATTAAAAGCACCTGCAGGTGATGGCATTGATGCACTGCGTGATCGCGCGATACTCGCGCTCCTCTTCTCCACCGGCATGCGTGTGTCTGAATTGGTGTCGCTGTCGCGCGATATAGATTTGTCACGCGGTGAATTTTCTATTCGTGGTAAGGGAGATAAGGTACGCGTGGTGTTTGTATCGGACTCTGCACGAAAAGCGGTAGAACAGTATTTGGATAAACGTGTTGATGTTGATGATGCACTGTTTGTGCAACATGGTCCGCGTGCAAAGACCAGTGATGATTTACGTTTATCAGTACGCTCTATTGAGCGTATGGTAAAACGGTATGCAATCAAAGCGGGTATTTCAAAGAAGGTAACACCACACGTGGTACGCCACTCATTTGCCACAGATTTGTTGCAGAATGGTGCGGATTTGCGTTCTGTACAAGCATTACTCGGGCACGCAAATATCACAACGACGCAAGTGTATACGCACGTTACCGACAGACATTTGCGTGATGTGCACAGTAAGTTTCACGGAAAAAAATAAACACAGCCCCGCCATCTGTACAGATGGCGGGGCTGTGCGGCTAAAACAAAACTCCGACGTATCGGAGTTTTGTTTTTTCATTACATTTGATCTGCACCAGAAGCGCCTTGCGCGCCCCCTGCTTTGCAGATGCGACACTTACAGCCAACGAGTTTGTACACTGCCGCTGCACCTACAAGGATGTACACAACGTACTCGAGGAGCGGTGACCATGATCCAATGAGCATTGAAACAACGTTCCAATTACCACCGAAGAATGCACCAAGTCCGATGAGACCCCAGTTGAGGGCACCAACGAGCACAAGTATCTTTGCGATGAAGCGAAGTGTGCATTTACCATTTTTCATATGTTGTAATTGAGTTACTACTAATAACATCTCCTATTGTAGCAAAACGGTAGTGGTATGATGGGGTATATGCGTATTATTTCGTGGAACGTGAATGGCCTACGCTCATTGTATAAACAAGGTAACTGGCAATGGCTTGAGCGGGAGCAACCCGACATATTCTGCCTGCAAGAGACAAAAGCAGAGGCTCTACAGCTTCCGCCGGAAGTGCAAAAGCCCAACGGCTACTTTGCGTACTTCAATTCATCAAAAGAGCGTAAGGGATACAGTGGTGTTGCTCTGTACAGCAAAATTGAGCCAAAATCAGTGCACTATGACGTGCTTCCCGAGCGTTTCAATACGCAAGGACGCCTTATTGAGGCCGATTTTGGGGATTTTGTGCTTTTGAACGGCTATTTTCCCAATGGTGGGGGTGCCCCTGAAAAATTGGTGTATAAACTGGATTTTTACGATGCTTTTTTGACACACATAAAAAAACTCACCAAAGCAGGAAAAAGCGTTATATTTTGCGGTGATATCAATGTGGCACATGAGGAGATAGACCTTGCCCGCCCAAAAGAAAATGAGCATCACGTTGGGTTTTTGCCCGAAGAGCGTGCATGGTTGGATGAGGTGGTTGCCGAAGGGTTTGTGGACACATTTAGAAGTATGTATCCACAGAAAAAAGATGCATATACGTACTGGGATATGAAAACACGTGCCCGAGATCGTAATGTGGGCTGGCGTATAGATTACTTTTTTGTCAGCGCCGATATGATGCCAAACGTGCAAAAATCCGAGATTCACGCGGATGTGTACGGTTCCGACCATTGCCCGATAGAGCTTACGCTCAGGGATTAGGGAACAGTTCACAGGGAACAGAAAAAAGAGCCCGAATCCCCAAGTAAACCCACTCTCATCTTGCTACTTGGGAGTTCAACTCCCAAGTGTATTCTGTTCCCTGTCCCCTATATAAAGGACATAATTGAGTTATCCACTGCAATGTCCTTTACAAAAAAAGCATGTCCTTTAGAATAGGTTTCAGAAGTCGGAGTTTGAGGGAGCCACAATTCAAAACCCCACATTGTCTCCTTTGCTCTCTCTGCCGAACATTGTTCTTTCCGTGATGCGGGAATGAAGATTTGATTTTTCAAGGACGCCTTGTCCGTTGTAGTCGGACTCTGCAAGATTTCGGAGTTTGTATCTACGGATACCTCCATTCTCTACTCCTTGAGCTTTTCTTACCCCACATCCAAAACTGGATAACCTGCTGGGTTTTCCACCACAAGCCGCTTTCACAGGGCAAAACTTCACGGTCGCTTTGTAAGGCGGCTTTTTGCGTGGTCAGAAAAGAAAAGCACCTCAACCGCCAGTGGCGGTTGAGGTGCTACAAGTATTTACTTCACCCGATGTTTTGAGCGTATTTTTTTCAATTCCGCACCCTCTGCCTCTTCACGTGCCTCTTTTCCCTTTTCCCCAATGGCGCGAAGTTCTGCATCAGGCATGTGCGCGAGTACGCGCGCACGTTCTTCCAAATATTCTGATGTGTTTCGTGTTGGATCATCCAGTACATCTTCAAGCAGTGCGTGCAATATCCACCCAATACGTGGACCAGGACGCTCACCAAGCAATTGCATGAGTTGCTTCCCGTCTATCTTGAGCATGCTGACGGTAACTGGATCACGCATGACTTCATCAATCATTGCTTTGTATTTGCGCAAACGATACGGGTCTTCTTTTGGTCGTCCGGTGCCGATACGATCACACACACGCACATTGAGGATATTTTCTACGTTTTCTGTGCCCACATTGCGGATGAGGCGGCGCACTGCCGAGTGTGTTACAAGCTCTGTGTCAGAAAAAAACATGTGCCAGCGCACGAGTTTGACGACCGTATCAACGATGTCATTCGGAAAGCGAAGCGCCTGCATACGCTTGCGTGCAATTCTGCTCCCTACGACTTCGTGTCCGTGGAACGACCAATCATTTTTCTTTTCATTGCGCGCACGCGTATGCGGTTTTGCGACGTCATGGAAGAGGCATGCAAAACGTACCGACAGCGCAAAACCCTTATCAGCAGAGGCCTGTAAGGTGCGTCCAATGTGTTCAAAAACGGTAAAGGAGTGCGCCTGATTCTGCTCCATACCAACCCCCTCTTCCAATTCAGGAATGGTGTACGCGAGCAACCCGTGCTCTTGCAGGAGTTGCAAACCACGAAACGGTGCAGGGCTCATAACGATTTTGATGAGTTCATCACGAATACGTTCACCAGAAATATCGCCTAGATTAGGTGCATGTGCTTTGATGGCAACGCTGGTGTCGTGTTCAATCTCGAAACCGAGTTCGGTGGCAAAGCGTACCGCGCGCAAAATACGAAGCGCATCTTCGTCAAAACGCTGATTCGCATCCCCCACAGCACGAATAAGTTTGTGCTCCATATCCTCTTCCCCACTGTAATAATCAATTAGCGTTTCCTCCGTTGGGTTATATGCCAGTGCGTTGATGGTAAAATCACGGCGCGCCAAATCCTCCTCAAGTGTTGCGTTAAAAGAGACGCTGTCAGGACGGCGCTTATCGGTGTACTTCCCTTCCGTGCGGTACGGCGTTACTTCAACCGTTTTGAGCGACTCATCCTCCACATCATCATTGACGACACCGACAGTGCCAAATTCGTTTTCATAAAAGGTGTGCGGGAAAATTGCCTGGATTTGTTCCGGCGTTGCATTGGTCGTAACGTCCCAATCTTTTGGTGTGCGATTGAGGTAGAGATCGCGGACGCATCCACCAACCAAATATGCTTCATGACCGTTGTGATGCAGAAGTGCGACCACGCCACGAATTTCTTTTGGAATTGGCTTCATACAGTGATTGTACTATTATGTCAGTGTTCGCTCCCGTGGTGAAATGGATATCACGACAGGCTTCGAACCTGTTATTGGGGGTTCGAATCCCTCCGGGAGCACCATAGTTAGGGAACAGGGTGAGATGTATGTAGCGTTCGAAACGCCATTAGCGCTTCGGGCGCTTCTCCGTTTTCCGTTCCCCTACAAGATACCAAGATGTTCCAAGAAGGACTTGATCCATCTTGGTCTTGTGCGGGCAGGGAGAATCGGACTCCCGTCTCGTCCTTGGCAAGGACGTGTTCTAC
>CAZFMQ010000008.1:0-15733 GCA_964520295.1 uncultured Candidatus Saccharibacteria bacterium | reverse complement strand
CTTATTCGCCCGTTCAATTGGGTCAATCATCGTTGTCTGAATAGTTTGCGCATGCCCAAGCACACTTGCTGCATACCCTTGCCCCAATGATTTCCAATTACCACCTGCATAGTATCGCGCAGCCGCCTCACTCTCTGCGCTATAGCCACCTCGCGACGCTCCGAGATCTGCCAAAAATGTTGCCGAAGCAATAAATGCATCGTGCGGATTCCAAGGGTTTGAAGGAGTATTTGGATGACCAACTATTTGTGCAATACGATCGCGGGAAGGTTGATATTCCCACGGACCCATCCAAGTACCATCTGGATTCTTGCCACAACGACCGCTTGAAGTATTAACAAATCCACCATAACATGCCCAAGTTGAGGGGATGAATTGGCTTGGTCCCATCGCACCACCATAGCCAACACCAACCACAGGACAGGACACATTGGTAGATAGTGGATCACGCCCCAATGATTTGAGTAATGTTTGAAGCACCGGTAAATCACGTGTTGGATGAATGCCGTTTGCAAATACAGAACCTGACTTAATGCTTCGTGTTGCTCCTGATTGTAAATCAGTAATAACGCACGAACCAACATTCTGGCCAATATTACTTTCCTGCTTGAGAATACCCAAGAGAAACGCCGCGCGTACACCCGTTAATTTCTCTGCCTCTTGTGCATATGCAAGTGCATCACCAAATTGAATACCATCCGAATCACGCAATGCAAAGAGTGCTGCACGAATACGTGCTGCTTCTGCCTGTCGCTCAGCAACAATCTGCTGATACACCGCTTCCTGTCCCTTCGTTACATCAAGCACATACTTCTTTTCTTGTTCCTGCTGTTCAATCTTTTGCTTTTCTTGTTCTTGCGCGTACTTCAAATCCACTTCCCGGCGCTGTGATTCTTCCAATGAAATTTTTTCTTCGTGTGTCTCTGCTTTAATTGCTTCAATATCGCGAAACGAACCCTGTAACGATACTGTCACCGCATCAAATGCATCTGTATCCTCAAAAAAATCAGAGATATTATCGCGTGAAAGCGCTACCTCCACGAGCGAATAATCATCAATAATATGTGTCTCTCGAATAAGTTGCGCCAATGATTCTTTCTGTCGAGCCATTTTGGCGTTAAGTTCTTCAATGGTTGCTTCTTTTGTACCAATTTCACCATTGAGGGTGTTGATGGTGTGCGTGCGCGCCTGAATAGAGAGTTGTGATTTTTTAATTTCTGCATTCAAAATGGATACATCGCGCTCCAATGAGACACGTTCAGTCCGTTTTTCATTCAAAAATTTCTGCTGGACTGCAATTTCTTTTTCTACCTCTGCCAAATCTGCTTGCAATTCTTTTTCGCGCTCCGCAATAGGATCTTCTTTCCTTCTTTCTGCAGCAAAAGCCGGCGATATAATCGTCGTGAGGAGCATTGTGCTCACCGTCAGTAGTGCAATAGAGAATGTGCGCATAACGTGCTCGCACGTGCGCTACAGGAATGGTTATGCTGTCTCGCCTTCTCCTTCTGGTGTTTCGTCGGCGGTCTCTTCCTTTCCGCGTTTCTCAACCTCAATTGCATCCATATCAATTGGTGCAACAGGTTCTTCGGTTTCTTCTTCTTTTGGCTGTGAGATAGCAACAACCGTTTCTTCTGGGTCGTCAAGAATAACGACTCCTGCAGGCACGGCTATATCTTTAATGGTGATTCGACTGTCAAAGGTTTCAAGTGATGATATGTCAATCGTAAGTTCATGAGGGAGGTCTTTTGGCATCGCTTCAACCTGCACCTCGTGCATCACCTTCACTAGTGTACCACCCAAGCTCTTCACTGCAGGTGCTTCACCTGTGAACAACAATGGAACCTCAACGTGTACCTTCTTACCTTTCTCAATAACGTAAAAATCAACATGTTGGAATGCATCCGTTACGGGATGCTTTGATACATCATGCACAAGCACGTCTTTTGCATCGCCAACACCCTCAAGAGTGATAACTGATGACTCACCTGCAGTACGGAACAAGCGCTCAAATACCTTGCGGTCAATGGCAATTGGTGTTGCGTCCTCTTTTGGACCATAGAGAACAGCCGGAATCTTGCCCGCTTCGCGCAAGGCATCCGCACTTCCTGCTTCTCGTTTTTCTGCCGTCAATGTCAACATAGGTGCTCTATACTCGCATAAAAACCGTTTCAATGCAACGGGGGGTACTCTTTGGTCTCTTTGTTACATGGCTAGTCCCCCGCAAAAAGGCGAAGGCGCTTTTCTACAACCTCCTGCACTGCGGCGAGCGCTTGCTTGGTGTATTTGTATGGTGCCAATTCGTCTGGTTGCTCCTGCAGTGAGAGCTGAAGTGCTTTGCGGTACGCAACACGCAATTCAGTTGAAACGTGAATCTGTGTAATGCCTGCGGCAATCACTGCTTTGTAATCTTCGTCAGTCGTCCCTGAACCGCCGTGCAACACAAGTGGCGCATGTGGGATTGCATCTGCAATCTCTTGCACACGTGTTGGATTGAGACGCGGGTCCATACCACTTTTGAGTGTCCCGTGAATAGTACCGACTGCTGGTGCGAGCAAGTCTGCACCCGTCTCTTCAATAAAGCGTTTTGCATCTTCGGCCTGTGTCATCATGTCGTCAGTTACTGCTGCACCCTCTGGTAATGCATCAAGTAGTTGTGATCCAACACCAATAAAACCGAGTTCACCTTCCACGAGCGTGTGTCCTCCTTTCTCACGCGCATAGGCAACGCACTCGCGCGTTTTTACAATGTTGTCATCAAGCGATAATTGCGCACCGTCAAAAATAACGGAATCAAAACCTGCATCAATCGCTTCTTTGACGCGTTCAACAGAATATGTGTGATCGGCATTCAGGTACACCGGCAAACCCTCATCGCGATATGAGCGCACGAGCGCAGCGAGTTGCGCGACGCCGAAGGCGTCGCGCTCCCCTTCCGACGCGCCGATGACAACGGGTAATCCCGTTGTCTTGGCAGCACCAACAATCGCACGCACCATTTCCATATTACCAACATTGAAGTGCCCGACTGCTTTGCCCACCGAGCGAAACTCCACGAGTGTTTCTTTAAGTGTTTTCATACCCACATTCTAGCACAGCGCTATGGTATGATATGACAATATGCAACATGATTTTATCGCCATTGGCGACACCGTGACAGATGAATTTATTGAATTAGACGACGTACGTATTGACGAGAGACGCGACCCTGAAGACAAAGGATACAAGGAGGTCTGCTTTCGTTTTGGCGACAAAGTCGCATACAACAAACTAACAACCGTGCATGCCGTGGGTAATGCAGCAAATGCGGCAGTGTCCGCAACGCGACTTGGTTTGCACACCGCACTCGTAACCAACATCGGTGGCGATGAACTCGGCGATCGCATGTTGCAAACACTCACGAACAATAATGTGTCGACAGCACTGGTGCACATTCACCAAGACATGCCGTCAAATCATCACTTCGTGTTGCAGTACGGCGCAGAACGCACCATCCTCATCAAGCACCACGACTACCCGTATGTACTCCCCGATCTTGGCAATCCTGCATGGATATATCTCTCATCGTTACCACACGGTGCTGAGCAATACCACCACGATATTGCAACATATCTTGCAGAACACACAGATGTAAAACTTGCGTTTCAACCGGGCACTCTGCAAATTAATATGCCGGTAGAAAAACTTGCTGACTTATACGCGCGCACCTACATTTTCTTCTGCAATCGTGAAGAAGCAGGACGTATTCTCAACACACAGTCCATTGCAGACGAACAAGCACTCATGGAAGGTTTGGCGAAACTAGGACCGAAAGTAGTTGTGCTGACTGATGGACCAAACGGCGCATTTGCCTACGATGCACAAACACAAGAATCATTCTTCGTGCCTATGTATCCTGACCCGAAAGCGCCCCTTGATCGTACGGGTGCGGGTGACAGTTTCTCATCAACGGTTGTTGCCGCACTTGCACTTGGCAAGCCATTGTCTGAAGCATTACTCTGGGGGCCTATCAACTCAATGGCCGTTGTGCAACACACCGGCGCACAAAAAGGATTGCTGACCCGCGAACAAATAGAAAAGTATCTCGCCGAAGCTCCTGCGGACTACGTGGTAACGAAGAAGTAGGCCTGCCCGACTGCATAAGCAGGCGGGGCACAGGGACTAGCTCACAGGCCCGCCCGTACCGACTGGTACAGTCGGGCGAGGAACGAGGTGGAGTGCGTGTAGCGTCCGAAATGCCAATGGCATTTCGGACGCTTTCCTGTATTTCTGTTCCCCGTTCCTTATTTTGCTACACTACACGTAGACCCCAACCGAAAGGAGCACATAATGCGCACACGTACCATCGTCGTCGCCCTGCTCCTTCTCGGAGCGTTCTTTAACACTGCTTTCACACACGCATACGATGCATTTCCGCTCTCGCGTAGCGAGCCGTGCCCTGTCACTGAACTCTTTGACAAAGCGCGCGCACTCGCAGCAACACTGCCTGTGCATCACAGCACAGAGCAAGCGCCGTACACGGAAACCCTCGTGTATCCGAAGTACAGACAACCGCGAACACGAATGGATTTCGTACAGCGCACTATTCCACTGGTACTGCTCAATACGTTTACGTGCGAACTGACCACCACATCAGTTACACGTACCATCAGTGGGCGAGCAGTGCCCACACTCCTCACAACTGACGATGCACGATTCATCGTATTTGTTGAGGAACGTGCATACGGCACTGTCTGGAACTGGTGGAACACGCCACTGCACGTACTTGCACCCGAAGGATGGGTTGTTGCGGCGCTCCACTGGAAAGAGCGCACAAGCGGACAATCCATTATCTACACACCTGGGTCGGGAGATATCATCACACTGTATCCCTCCATTCCCGATGTGGGACGTGAGCACTTCCGCCAAGATCAAGCGACCGCCATTGAGCAGTTGCTCCCTGTACCTTCTCGTGCAGTGCCCGGCATGAGTGTTGGTGCCCTTATCACGACACTCTTTCCGAAACTATTGGAAACCATTGTCTCCATTGAACATGCGGACGATCATGAAGTTGCTTCGTTTCGCAATGGAGAGTTTCCTGTCAGTCCGATTGATAGACCATTTGCTGTCATTGCGGGCAACCCGCAAACAGCATTTGCGTACACGCAGAGCAAAGCGGGTGCACGTGGCATGATGCAAGTCATGCCCAGCACCTGCGAGTCGGTGCGTCGTTTGTATCCAGTTGCACATATTCCGCGTGGATGCTTTGCAATGCCACATCCGCATCCAACGGAATTGGCAACCGCGATGCTCGTGCTGGACTATCACCTCTCCATTCTTTCGCAACGTTTGCGACGAGACGGCGAGAGTGCGCTTGCATTTGCACAGCGCGACGAAATGTCCATCATGTTGCGCGCCGCATACAACGGCGGACCCGGACGCGTTACCACAGCGGTACGCACACGCAAGGACTGGATGTCGCACCTCGTTGCCGAAACACGCGGGTACCTCGTGAAAGCATTCGGGCTCGATGAGCCCGAATAGTAAAAGCCCCGTCCCGCTATGTGTAACATAGCGGGACGGGGCTTCTTTTGTATGCTACGTGTTCTGCGTTTTCCTCTCCAATACTTTCTGTACTGCCGCGACAATGGATTGTGCATCCAATTTGTAATGCTCCCACAATTGTTCAGGTGTACCCGATTGTCCAAACTGATCGTGTACGCCAATAAACTCCTGCGGTACCGGATACGTTTGTGCCAAAAACTCCGCCACTGCAGAACCCATACCTCCTGCAACTTGATGCTCTTCTACCGTTACCACCGCACCGCATTTCCGCGCAACTTCCTCAATCGTTACTGTGTCCATTGGCTTTATCGTGTGATTGTTGACCACCACCGAACCAATACCAGCATCTGCAAGTGCCTGCGCGGCACGCAACGTATTATGCACCAACGCACCACATGCGATGAGCGCAACTTGTGGCGTATCTGATTCCCACAAAATTTCTGCATGACCAAGCGTAAAAGGTGTCTCGGGTGTCGTAAACACAGGGCTGCCCGCACGACCAAGACGAAGATACGTCGGCGCACCATTCTGTGCAATCGCAAGTGTTGCTTTACGTGCCTCTTCTACATCACACGGCACCACCACAACCATGTGCGGTAACATGCGCATCAATCCAACATCTTCAAGTGCTTGGTGCGTTGCACCATCAGGACCAACCGACACGCCCGCATGGGATCCAACCACTTTTACGGGCACGTTATTGAGCGCAATGGTCGTACGAATTTGTTCGTTGTTACGCCCAGGAGAAAATGTCGCGTACGATGTGATAAAGGGAATTTTTCCATAATTTGCCAGTCCAGAACCAACTGTTGCAAGGTTCTGTTCAGCAACACCTACTTCAATGTAGCGGTCGGGAAACTCTTTTTGAAACCACTCCACACGTGTTGATTCCGCCAAATCCGCACACACTGCCACCACACGTTCGTCTGCCTTCCCTGCTTCCACCAAACCTTTGCCAAAACCATCACGCGTCGGCACCTGCTTGATGTCGTCATTGAAAATCCCCTCTATAAGTTTTTGCTCTTTTTTAATCATTATGTGACGCTTTTATTTTTCCCTTCAGGGTCCGCAACTCTTTCAAGAAACGTTGTTCTTCTTCTTTTGTTGGTGGTTTACCGTGCCAGCGATAATCATACTCAATCTCCTTGATACCTTTGCCTGCAATTGTGTGCGCAATAATCACCGTTGGTCGCTCCGAAATTGCGCGTGCCTCATCAACAGCATCAATGACCGCCAACATGTTGTGTCCATCTACTTCAATGACATGCCAGTTGAATGCACGCCACTTATCTGCAAGCGGTTCCAACGGCATCACGTCTTCAGTCATACCGTTGATTTGAATGTTGTTGCGATCAATCACTGCAGTGAGATTTGAAAGTTTGTTGCGACCGGCGAACATCGCACCCTCCCACGTATTGCCCGCCTGCAATTCTCCGTCAGAAAGCAAACAGAATATGCGAAACTTTTTATCGTCCATACGTGCGCCGTACGCCATACCTGCCGCCTGTGATAATCCAGAACCAAGTGGTCCTGAAGTGGTCTCTACACCCGGCAAGCGCTCGCGCTCTGGATGCCCCTGCAAGCGCGTACCGAACTGACGCAACGTTCGTAACTCGGCAAGTGGAAAATATCCTGCGTGCGCCATGGTTGCATAGCGCACAGGCGTAATGTGTCCATTGGAAAGAATGAGGCGGTCGCGCTCTTCCCAGTCGGGATTTTTAGGATCATGATTAAGAATATGAAAATAGAAAGCAGTAAAAATATCAGTCATGTCCAACGGACCAGCGGTGTGCCCGCTTCCCGCGTCTTCAAGCATATCAATAATAGACATGCGAATGTCATTCGCCTTCAACTCTAACTTTTTGATAGCTTCGTCAGAAAGATGTGCCATACACTAGCAATAGTATAGCAGATATTAAGAAAGATTTTTGAAAAACGAAATGGTTTCTGCGATATCAGTACTTCCAAAAATACTTGAGCCCGACACCAGTTTTGTCACACCCGCTTCCACAAGCAGTGGTGCAGTATCCCGCGTTACACCGATATCAACAGCAATTGGCATGTCAGGAAATTGCGTGCGAATAGTACGCACAATGTCGTAGACGTGTGTATCAAGATCCACACCATGATAGCCAATGGCGTCGTTGCCCATGCACTGCACAAAATCTGGTGGATATGCACGTACGATTGCAAATAGAGTTTCTAATGATGTACTTGGTTTGAAACCCCACCCTACTGTCATATCGCTTGCTTTCAATTGTGTGTATATCTGCTCGTGCGCGCTTGTGCTTTCAATGTGCACCACTGCACCCGAAACACCTGCGTCAATAAAACGCTGCAGTTCTTTTTCGGGATTAGCAATGAGTAAATCCACTTCGTAATTAAGCTCTTCCCAAAATGGCAATCCCTCGTCACCAGTATGTAGCGCATCCGTGTGTGCGTCTGCACCATTGTATGGCCATGTGGTGGAAGGTGCGTATGAACCATTGGCAACATCTAGTTGCACCGTGTCCACCAACGAGCGCACACGACTTGCTTTTGCAGAGAGTGCTTCAAAAGAATCGGGAAGAATTGCAGGAACAACAGAAATCATTTTTGTGTGTCTAGTTTTGTGATGCGGCGCGCGTGACGACGCTCTCCTGAAAACGGCGTTGCCAGCCAGAGTTGCACGAGACGCTCTGCGACTTTTGGCGTCACAAAACGCGCGCCGAACGAAAGAATGTTTGCGTCATTGTGTTCGCGTGACAAACGAACAATATCCTCACTGTCGCTGTAGCATACTGCCGCGCGCACACCGAGGGTGCGATTAGCAACCATTGCCTCGCCCTGTCCAGAACCACCAAAAATAATGCCGCGCTCGGCATCGCCCTGTGCAACAGCGTGCGCAACAGGTGCTATAAAATCAGGGTAATCATCGTTTGCATCATGTGCGTGTGCGCCCATATCCGCGACATCGTGTCCGAGCGACGTCAAAAATACTTTGAGATGCTCTTTGAGTGCAAACCCTGCATGATCTGTACCGAGTGCAATTTTCATACTCGTCTTTTACACATGTGCAGACATTTTGCGTACGTGTTGTACCAATGTTGCACAATACCCAGCTTCGTTGTCATACCACGAAAGTACTTTCACAAGCGTGCCGTCAACAACGCGCGTCAATTTAGTATCCACAATCGCACCGTAAGGCTCGCCGACAATATCCGTTGATACCAATTCATCATCAGACACCTTCAGCACATTCTGCCAACGATCAGTGTTTGATGCTTTTTTCAAAATATCATTCACCTCTGCAGGTGTTGTTGCACGCGATACTACCATTGTTGTGTCGGCAATCGAACCAACAATCACTGGCACACGAATTGCAATGCCATCAAATTTTCCTTCAAGTTCGGTGATTGCTTTTGTTACGGCAATTGCGGCACCTGTTGAGGTTGGCACAATGTTGTGTGCCGCCGCGCGTCCCTCGCGCCAATCTTTTGCATTCGGACCGTCCTGCAAACTTTGTGATTGTGTGTAGCCGTGCACCGTATTGAGAATTGCCTTTTCTACACCCAATGCTTCGTGCAGTATCTGAATAATCGGTGATGCCGCGTTTGTGGTACATGAACCATTAGACGTAATGGTGCATGTTTTCAATTTGTCTTCATTCACCCCCATCAACACCGTGCCTGATTCAATACCGGCAACTGCATCCCCTTTTGCTGGCGCGGTAATAACCACGCGCTTTGCGCCTGCGTCTAGATGTTGTTGTGCGTCAGCATACTTTGTGTAATGTCCTGAACTTTCCACGACAATATCAACGTCCATTTTTTTCCACGGAAGATTCGCGGCGCTCTTTTCTTGCAAAAATGCGATATCTTTACCCCCGACGGTAATCACGCCCTCTTTTGCCTCCACATCAATATCCACGCGTCCGTAGGTGGAATCATGCGTGAATAAGTACGCCAAGTTGTGCGCATCGCCTAAATCATTGATGGCTACAATATCCAATTCAGGATATTTGAGCGCGTATTTCAAAAAAGAACGACCGATGCGACCGAAACCATTTATTGCAATGCGTGTCATAGGATAAAAGCAAATTACTAATACATAGAAAGTATACCACGCACACAGGTGTCCCTGTGCGCATTGACCCGCACAGCACATTCTTGTATAACAGAGTCAGAAACGTACATAAAGGAGGCACCATGTACACACTGAAGGATGTGGAACGCTTCCTATTGATTGGGGGCGATGAGCTGGATTCCGCTGGTGTGTTCCTTGAGATGCAGGCGGAGTTCGACGAGCGGTACAATGCAGTCTGCGAAGCAATTCGCGAGGAGAACGGGCTCGCCAACTTCTCCGAGTTGTATCAGGTATCCGCACTGGACATCGTACTCGGACAGAGGAGCTCAGAGTTGTTCCATGAACTCCGGCACTGGGTGCGCACGCAAGTGCAGTCGTCCGCGACGCTCGCGGACATGTTCTAGTCGTACACCTTGTCACTGATGTGATGAGGTGTTTTTTTATTTAGAAAGCGCTTCTTTCAAGAGCGTCGCCAACATACCCGGGTTTGCTGAACCTTTGGAGAGTTTCATACCCTGCCCCACAAGAAATTGTAGCGATGCTTCTTTACCACCTTTGTACTCCGCTACCACGCCTGCATTGTCTGCAATAACTTTTTCAATAATGGTACCGAGCGCGCCAGCATCGCTTTGTTGTAACAATCCTTCACGTGTGGCAATGGCGCGCGGCGCACCACCGTCTTCATACATGTATTTGAGAATATCTTTTGCGCCGCGCGATGAAACCTCGTTATCGGCAATCATGCGCATGAGGTCTGCAAATGCCTCCGCGTTCAATGGCACATCTGTACGCACTTTGTGCAATCCTGCGAGATCTGCGGCGATGTAGTTTGCGGCAAGCTTCAGGTACTGTGCATCGGTACCCACGACGCCTAATACGTTTTCAAAAAAATCACCGAACACAACATCACCACGAAACATGTTGGCATCTTCTTCTTTCAAGCCGAGTGCGAGGTAACGCTCTTTTTTCTCCCACGGTAATTCTGGCAACGATTCTTTGAGAACGTCCTGTGCGAACTCTGGGATTTCAGAGAGTTTCAGTTTTGGTAAATCAGGTTCTGGAAAATAACGATAATCATGCGATGATTCTTTTTTGCGCTGTGGGAATGTCTCACCCCACGCATCATCCCACCCACGTGTTTCTTGTGCGACTGTACCGCCTTCTTCTAAAATCTTGGTCTGACGTTCTATTTCATACGCAATCGCTTTTTCTGCCGCACGAAATGAATTGATGTTTTTTATTTCTGTTTTGGTACCTAATGTGTCGTCCTTGCTCACCGAGATATTCACCTCAACACGCATGTGCCCTTTTTCCATATCAGCATCGGATGCACCGAGATACCGCAACAGTAACTGCAATTCACGTGCAAAGTCGCCTGCCTCTTGCGCAGAATGGAGTACCGGCTCAGTCACCAACTCCATGAGTGGCACGCCGGCGCGATTGAAATCAATAAGCGAGTAGCCGCCTTCGCCTGTACCGAGCGAAGTTGTGGTATGTTGTGAACGCGCTGTGTCTTCTTCAAGGTGAATGCGCGTCAGTGCAACACCATGCAATGACCCGCCAGTAACCAATGGATACGCGTACTGGCTAATTTGATAGCCCTTTGGAATATCTGGATAGAAATAATTTTTACGATCAAACTCTGTGTAATCCGCGAGCGTGCCGCCGACTGCAGTGCCGACACGCAGTACGTGTTTGACCGCTTCGCGATTGATGACAGGGAGCGTACCGGGGTGTGCCATACATACGGGACACACGTTCCAGTTTGGACGTTTTTCGTCGGGGTCGTTTTTACTTGCGCAAAACATTTTCGTTTGCGTTTTTAGTTCGGCATGTATTTCAAGTCCAATGGTCGGAATATACTCTGTCATACAATCAGTATACTAACGAGTGCTCATTTTCTCCATGTGTTGTACCAGTGCGTCAGAAAATGTTTTCAATGATGCGTCGTCGTAGATAGAAAGCGTAAAAATATTCTCGGGTGCGAGGTGGGCGCGCACTGCTAAGGCAGCGCGCGCCTTTTCTGCATCCGCCGGTGATGCCAGCACGTCCGTTTTCGTCAACACAAGTATTTCTGGTTTCTCTGCTAGTTCAGGAGAATATTTTTCAAGCTCTGTGCGAATGGTGGTGTAGGAATTATAGAGCGCATCATCAGCACCTTCCCCAATACTTTCTAAAGAAATACAGTGCACAATCATTTTCGTACGCTTGATGTGACGCAAAAAACGATGACCGAGCCCGCGCCCCTCTGATGCGCCCTCAATCAATCCCGGAATATCTGCGAGCACATAGCCGTACAGCACACCCAGTGATGGATTGAGTGTTGTGAACGCATACGCACCAACTTTTGCATGTGCACCCGTCAACGCGTTCAGCAAACTTGATTTGCCTGCATTTGGCATACCCACCAAACCCGCATCAACTACCAACTGCAATTCAATATCAACAAATGCCTCCTCTGGTGGCTTTCCTGGTGTAGATTGTTTTGGCGTCACGTTGCGAGAACCCTTGAAGTGTTCGTTGCCGTACCCACCATTACCACCAACTAAAATAGTTTCCCGCTGTCCCTCGGTGAGCAATTCCCACACCTGCCCGGTGTCGCGTCGTGTTACCACCGTGCCGACCGGTACCTGTAATACAAAATCTTCTCCATTGCGTCCCTCTTTGCTATGACTACCGCCTGGTGCACCATCTTCTGCTGTATATTCAGTTTGATCGGTGTACTGCTCTAAAATAGACAGGTCACGAACCGCTTCAATAACAATATCGCCGCCGCGCCCACCGTTGCCGCCTGCAGGACCAGAAAATTCTTTTCCTTTTAGGTGTAACCAACGCACGACGCCATCGCCGCCGCGTCCTGCCTGCATATGTAAATGTAATTCATCAACGAATGCCATAGATGTGTGTACTGTACATGAGAGAGCGTGTTTATAAAAGGTGAAACCCCCACGCACTAGGCGCGGGGGTTGGGGGTGGAGGTAGCGGGCCACAGGCGCATCCGGTGCACATCATACGGATGGCCACAGATGACGCAGTTCAGACCGTGTTCGCCCCCTCCGAGGAAGGCGAAGTTGTCGCAGGGCTTACCCCGCAACTTCTTCTTGAGCAACTGGCGGCGGCGTGGCGATGTGGTACTACTTGTGGCAGTACTCTTCATGGCCTCCTCCTTTGCCGCTTCAGCGGCAGCTCGTTGTTCTTCCTGTTCCTCCAAGAGGAGGAATGCTACCCATCCTGAATGGTGTTGCACATCTCCTCCTTTCGAGACATCTACGGCAACTATGCCACATCAAATGCTGTCGCGCAACTACTCTGCGAGCGCGAGCTGTGCGAGCGCGATGGCGCCCTCTTTCGTTTCTGCAACAGCCATGAAGCCTCCACGATGACAAAACAGTGCATCAGCAACACCCGTAACGCGCTGTAACTCTTCGCCGTCTTTGCCGCGCCACGCTTCAGGGAGCGGTTTGCGATTATCAAACGGTGATGGCGGATTTGCCACAGACACCAATTGCCATTTTCCATCACCATGTCTGCGCACAAAATACACCGTGTCGGCATGCGTACCAAGGTGCAAAGAAATAATTGTTCTGTTTACGTCATCCCCCTCAAAAACAATCAAACGCTTATCGTCAGCATTCTGATATGCCTGCTCAGTCATCTGTTCAACCGCAACATCTTCCTGCACTGAAAGGATGAGACGGGTCAGCACCATACGTGCAAGCGCAACCGCTTCCATAAACCCTTCGTCGTTTGTTTTTTGCTCTCCCGCCATCGGCTCGAATAGATGAATCACGCTCTGCAACAAAAACGGCGACACACGTCGTTCGTCGAGTGTAAATGTTTGCACACCATTATCGTACGCATCAATTTGTTGCACCAATCGCGCGTCTATGCGCTGTGCAATGTCTTCAGAACCACACACCTGCGCACCGTATTTTTTCCATACAATACCGAATGATGCATACGGCATTCCATTGGCACGCATACCCGCGCCTGCTTCTTGATGATGGTCAAAGCGGTTTGTTGATTCGTCATACACAAAACCAACATCCACCACATACTCACCCGTTGCAATGAGTTCAGGATCACGCGTGCGTACCACTTCTATGTTTTCTGGTCCAAGTAAAAGCGAGAGTGTTGCCACCGCAAACACATCGTCGGCATGAAAGCCCGCGCTATGTGTAATAATGCGAATTTTCTGTTCAGTCATACCAATCGTCTACTGTGTTCTACTACTTATTTGTGGTCCGGGATCAGTTTTTCACCAAGCCATACGACGACTGATACAACGAGTGCGCCGACAAATGCACCGACGAAACCTGCAACATCAAAGCCAGTTACCACGTATGCTGCAAGCCAGAGCAAGAGCGCGTTGATAACGAGCGTAAAGAGACCGAGTGTAACCAAATTGATAGGAAGTGTGAGCAGAACGATGATTGGTTTTACAATCAAGTTGAGCACTGCCAACACGACTGCCACGATGAGGGCAACGTAGAAACTCTCAACCGACATAAATTGTGGAAGCAAGTATGCTGCCCCCAAAACACCGAGTGCGGTGAGAATAAGTTTGAAAATAATACGCATAATGATAGAGCTAATGAGTAACGCCTAACATTCTCCAGTGTAGCATTTTTCACTGTGGTGTCTCGTTTTTCTGTGCGCGTTTGTGGATGAATAAAAACACCACCAGCGCCGCAATACATGCAATAAATATGGTGTCCTGCACACGATCAAATATAGGTACATAACGCTCATACACGTGTGCGAACTGCCAACCGATAAGTCCCGACCAAAATGATCGAATCATGGTGCCGGTAAATGTATAGAATACAAATTTTTGCAATGGCCACCGAACGAGGCCAGCAAACACATTGAGTGCGACTGATGGAATAAGGGGAAATGTGCGCGCTGCAAAAAACACAACATCATCCCATCTACGTCCATGCATATATGATTCTATTTTTTCAATGTCACGCCATGTCACCCCCATATATCGACCAAAGCGATCGATAATCGGTTTGCCCCCCCACTGCACGAGATAGTACATACACACAGACCCAATAGTGAGACCTGTGGCAATTGGCAAGACCACAAACACGCACAACTTTAAAAAACCTGCCACAGAAAATGGCACTCCTGCAAGAAAGACGAAGCCGGCCGATACGGTAACCAACGTTGATGGAATAGGAGGAATTATTTCCTGTACAAACGCAAACAGAAGTACGCCCCATGGGCCCAGTGTCTCAAACACTATGTGTGCGTACGCGATAAGTGTTTCAATCATGCTGTTATGATACACGCTTCCACTCACCGCTTGCGAGAAGTGCTTCTGCCTTTTTGTACTTCATCTGTTTTGTTTCAGTACCATTGGTGATAGTTATTGTGTCGTTGCGTCCAATCTTTTCTCCTGCAGTTGCTTGTACAGGTGCAGGTGCTGAAGTATCACTACCAACCGTCTGTAGTCGTGCACGATCACGACGTAGTTGCTCTTCTTCTTTTGCAAATGCACCGACACCAATTTGTGGTAGCGCACCGGCAATAGTGTCTCGCACCGCCTCTTGCATAGAACGGAACGCGCGCATACCCTCTTTCTGATACTCCACCAACGGATCTCGTTGCCCGTATGCACGCAAATTCACACTGCCTCGTGCATGATCCATGAGTTCTAGGTGTTCAATCCACATAGTATCAATGGTCTGCAACATCAGGCGGCGCACTGCTTCAAAAAATGCTTCGTCACCAAGTGCGCTACGTTTTTCTTCCACCACCTTCTGTGTATCGTCGTCCTGGCCAATCGTTTCAAAAAGTATACGTTCAATATCTGCATATGTGCCCAATACGAGCGCGCGGCGCTGTCCGTACACAGATGCACGTTGTGTGTTCATCACATCATCGAACTCCAACACGTGCTTGCGCACATCAAAGTTCAATCCTTCAATTTTCTTTTGTGCGCCCTCCAGTGATTTGTTGATAAATCTATTTTCAATCGGCATGTCTTCAGGAATACCAAAGCGCCCCATCATGCGTTTGACGGTATCGGACGCAAACACGCGCATGAGTGAGTCTTCCAACGATACAAAGAATTGTGTTTCTCCTGGATCACCCTGACGGCCCGAACGGCCACGCAACT
>CAZFMQ010000007.1:0-23131 GCA_964520295.1 uncultured Candidatus Saccharibacteria bacterium | reverse complement strand
CACCTCCCCGAAGCTTATCGCAGTTACACCACGTCCTTCATCGCCACATAGAACCTAGGCATCCACCATACGCCCTTTAAATCTCCCGTTAGGAAATCTAAAAACCGTCTTTGTGTTCGTGCACAACCGAGTTTGATTATGCACGAACGTTGTTTCCGCGGTAGGCGCTAGATATGCCCCCGCGGAAGATTACCTGCGCTCGTTTTGTGTGCAACACAAAACGAGCATTTTGATTCTCTTTTATTACTTACTATGTAGTTGTCAAAGTACTGCGACTATCTATGAGGAAAGAAAAACTCCGCTTTTTCAAGCGGAGTTTTTCAAAGCGCGCCAAAGTGGCTCGCATTTAGTTGCTCCGCGATATGAAATTACGGAAATTCATCATAGGTAGTGGGCTTAAGTATACTCGGCAAAATCGTGCTGTCAAGCCCTTTTGTGCCTTATATTGAGGCATTTCTTGGCGTGTTTGGGGATAGGGTGGGGAAAAATAAGCAGGGCACAGGGAACAGTTATTGGGGAACGGGGTGGAATGCATCCAGCGCCCGAAGCGCTTCGGGCGCTAAGCGCACTGGCAGAGCAATAAAAAAATCCCCCGATTACTCGGGGGATTTTTTGAAAATAGATTACCAACGGCTTCCGTTGTCGTAGTCGCGGCGCGGTGGGCGCTCGGTCATTGGGCGTGCTACGTTTACCGTAAGCGGACGTCCATCGAACTCCTTACCGTGGAACATCTCAATGGCCTTCTGTGCCTCATCGGCTGATGCCATTTCGACGAAACCAAAACCTTTTGATCGGCCGGTCATCTTGTCTCGGATAATAGTTGCTGATGCAACTGAGCCAGCCTGTCCAAAATACTCGCGGATCGTATCTTCTGTTGATCCGTAGCTAAGGTTGCCGACGTACAATTTTGCTCCTTCCATACTATATAACTTCTCTCCCATTCGGTGTATTGCGATACTACCGACGGAAGCTAATAAAGAGTCATGTGACTCTGAACGACCACAATAGCACACTTCTGATAAAAAGTATATAAAGCGACGAAATAAGGAACGGGGAACAGTTATTGGGGAACAGGAGAGTACCGAAGAAAAAATACTTCCGAAACCAAAACCTCAAGGCGACGCCTTGAGGTTTTGGTTTTCTGTTCCCTGTCCTCCGTTTCCTACTTACGCTGCCTTTCGTTTCTTACCAACGCGACGACGAGACACAATGAGGAAGTTCGAGTATTTCTTTGGACGACGTGTCTTGTGTCCCTTACCAACGTTCTTACCGTGACGTGTACGTGCACGACGGTGACCACGACCTTGTACGCCTTCACCACCACCGTGTGGGTGATCTACAGGGTTCATCGCAGTACCACGTACCTTTGGCTTCTTTCCGAGCCAGCGATTGCGTCCTGCCTTACCAAGATTAATGAGTTTGTTTTCTGGGTTTGAAACTTCACCGATAGATGCCCATGCGCGCTCAGATACGCGACGCACTTCTGTTGATGGCATCTTGATGAGTGTGTAGCCAGCGTCGTGCGCAACAACTTCTGCGTAGTTACCTGCTGAACGTGCGAGCTTTGCACCGCTGTCTGGTTTTACTTCTACGTTGTACACAAACGTACCAACCGGTACTTTTGCAAGTGGCAAACGATTACCAGGTGTCAATGGTGCTTTCTCTGATGCGAGAAATGCAGAACCAACTTTCATTGATTGTGGTGCAAGAATGTAACGGCGCTCACCATCTGCAAACACAAGGAGTGCAATGAAACCGGTGCGGTTTGGATCGTACTGAATGCTCTCCACGCGTGCGGGAATATCTTTCTTGGTGTATGCGAAATCAATGTCGCGAAAACGACGCTTGTGTCCGCCGCCTTTTGCGATTGTTGTCACACGACCGAAGCTGTTGCGACCAACAGAGCGCTTGAACCCTGATGTAAGCGGTTTATGTGGCTTGCTGTCGGTGATATGCTTGCGGAACTCAATGCCGGTCATGCCGCGACGTCCTTTTGTTGTTGGTTTATATTTTTTCATATTCTATATTTCCTGTTGTTTGTTGCCCCTGCCTGCCCGAATGCGTACGCAGGCGGGTTCCCTACACAAGTTCAATCGTATCACCCTTTTTCAACTGCACGTACGCCTTTTTACCGCCACCTGTCTGTGTTTTGAGGCCTTTACGCGTTACCTTTGTCTTCTTTGGCAAACGCACGATGCGCACAGCAACTGGGGTTACACGATACACATCACGTACTGCTTCTGCAATAAGGCGCTTGTTGGCGTCATCGGCCACATCAAATGAGTACACATTGTGCTCGGTGAGCATGGTTGCCTTTTCAGTGACGCGTGGGTTACACAACACGTTTGGATTCACACGACCTGATGCAACAGTCTGCTTGAGACCTTTTGTAGTGTCTTTCTGCGCTGATTGCTTTGTAGCAACAACAGCACCCTCGGTATCTTTTACCTCGTGCACTTCTTTCGTTGCGCGCTGTGCAAACAACGATGTCTTTGCTTTTGCGCCACTTGAATTGTCTTTTTTGCGAAATAACATATTAGTTCAATTTTGATGCCAATACTGGTACTGACGTGTCAGGATCTACAATCACCACGTGTGTGAATGCAAGTGCATCAACTACGTTGAGGTTGCGCACCTCTTCAACATCCGCCGTGCCAATGTTACGAAAACTCTTCATCACTGCTTCATTGCGTGCAGGTGTTACCACCAATACTGCGTTACCTGATGTGCGTGCGATTTTTTCAAATCCTGCAATTGTGGCGAGCGCGTTGATGGTGTTTTTTGCATCTGCAGTCTTTGGTGCCTGCATAGGAAGTGCATCTACAAACAGCACTTCACCGTCCGCAAGTTTGCGTGAGAGTACTGAGAAGAGTGCGTGCACGCGCATCTTCTTTGGAATGCGAACGCTGTATTCTTTCTCCGCGCGAGGACCGTGGGTAACACCACCACCACGCCAAATAGGAGAACGACTAGAGCCGTGACGTGCACGACCAGTACCCTTCTGACGCCATGGCTTCTTACCACCACCGCGTACATCGCCACGATTCTTCGTATGTGCACGACCGCGACCTGCACGTGCGTTGGCTTCCATACCAAGTGCAACTTGGTGCACGAGGTCTGCGTTCCACTGCACGCCAAATACACTTGCAGGAAGTGCTACCTTGCCTGCTTCTTTTCCTGTTGCGCTGTAGAGCACTGCTGAAAGTTCACCTGCTGGTGCTTTTGTCTTTGCCTTTGCAACACGCTTTGCGGGCGCCTTCTTTGCTACTGTTTTCTTTTGTGCGACTTTTTCTGCCATATACAAATTATTGTGCGGTGATTTCAAGAATAGTACCGCGGTGACCAGGCACTGCACCTGATACCACAAGCACGCCTGCTGACGGATCAATCTGCAACACGCGAAGGTTTGTAACCGACACGCGCTCGCCACCCATACGTCCTGCCATGCGACGACCTTTCGGTACGCGCTGTACACCACCGGCACCAATAGAACCTGGCTCGCGCTCAGAGTGTTTCTGACCGTGCGTGCGGCGACCACCATGGAAACCGTGACGCTTCACACCACCTTGGAAACCTTTTCCTTTTGTCACGCCTGAAACCGTAATGGTGTCACCAACAGCAAATGTATTTGGATCAATGATGGTGCCCACAGCATATGCACCGGTGTCTGCAACACGAAACTCCATAAAACCTTTGAATGCGCCTTTTGCTTTTTGTGCACGATGTACGCGTGCTTCTTTTTGTGTACCGTAACCAACCTGTACCGCAGTGTAGCCGTCAGTATCTGTAGCCTTTACCTGTGTGACAGTTGCGGGAAATAGCGAAATAACGGTGCCTGGGTAGACAATACCCTTTTCATCAAACACCTGCGTCATTTCTTGTTTTGTACCGATGAGGAATTTCATCTGTGTGTATAGAAAATGCGTTCGCCCCGACGGACACTATGGTCCGGCGGGGCCGGTAGTGTCCAGTGGTCAAGATCTCAATTGCGAGAACCAGACATGGATCAAACGGGAACACTATACATGAAGGGGCAGAAGGATGCAAGGAAAGAAGGCTAGCCCGACTGCGTCGGCAGTCCTACCCATACTTGACACTCTCTGTGTATTCCAGTATCTTTCTCCTTCGTGCTCCGAATGCATCGGAGCTTTGTTCTTTCCAAGGGGGAAAAGTGTCAGGAATGAAAACGGCAACAATGTTGGATCCCACCGGGGCCCAGCTTATTACGGTCGTGTACGACCCCATCAGAGGAAGCATCTTTGAGTGCGAGTCGTGCGGGCACCAGTTCCGCACCATTCGGCTCACGGAGTTGCCAACATCCTGCAATGGATGCAAGAGCGACTTGTCGCTCTTCCCCGACGGCTTTCCGCAGGGATTCCTGCGGCACGCACTTCCCGCCAACAACCACCGCTGAGGGTCTTCAGACCCTCAGCATCACACTCGCGCAAGCGCGAGTGTTTTTTTATAAGAAAAAGCCCTGCTACTGCAGGGCTTGTGATGCAAACTTTTCAAACTCGGGTCGCGACATCGGTTTGATACGCCGAGGCTTTTCGGGCTTCTTGGTCTCGGGGGGATTGGACTCCTCCAACTCCTCCGTAGAAAAACAGAAGCCGTAACACTCATCCCGCGTCTTCACCCGCAGAATGAGTACAGTGCTTGAGTGTTCGTCAATGTACTTTCTGACGGACAGACGCACCTGCAAGATGGCAACTGCCATCTCACGCTCGGGCCGAGTAGTGAGACCGGGGAACATCGCTTGTTCCTCCGCCTCTGTCGCCGCGATGACAGAAACGAAAATGACGGATTCCGGTTCATCTTCCCCGTTGGGAATTCCCTGATCGGGTGACGGCGCCTCGTGCTCCTTCTGCTCATCCTGTGGGTGCACGGGCGACTCCTGTGAAAGCGTGTATTGCGATGCACCCCATACAACAGGTGCTCCCACTGCAAGCGCGCATACAGCAAGCACCAGAAGCATGCAACACCGGTCAGCCGTTTTGGTCATAACCACTCCCCCTTTTATGTATGTACAGCGTCTGATTTCACCATACGCCGATGCGGAGAGAAGTCAAATGAGAGGTGGGGCACAGGGACTAGTTCACAGGGAACGGGGTGGGGACAAAAAAGAGTCCGAAACGCCATTGGCGTTTCGGACTCTTTTGTATTTTCTGTTCCTTATCCTCCGTTCCCTGTTCCCTACTCCTTACATCATCTTTACTTCAATGTTGACACCAGATGGCAGTGAAAGCGAGGTGAGTGATTCAATCACTTTCTGCGTTGGGTTGAGAATATCAAGGACGCGCTTGTGCACACGCATTTCAAATTGTTCGCGTGAATTTTTATCAATAAACGCACCACGAATAACGGTGTAGGTTGAGCGTTCAGTAGGAAGTGGAATAGGACCAATAACCGTTGCATCAAGCTTTGTTGCAGTATCCAAAATCTGCTTCATGGATTCATCCAAGAGCTTGTGCTCGTAGGCACGTACGCGGATGCGCAATTTGTGCGACACGTCGTCCTGTGCCTTTTTTGCCTTCTTTGCGGTCTTTGGTTTCAATGTACTCATACGTTGTTGTCTCGCGGGACACTGTATACCACTCTCGTGCTTCTGTCCAGTGCCTTCTCACGTCGCCAAGCTCTACGCCGAAACGTAGAGCTCGGTACACGTGCTAAGGAGTTATGCGACGATCTTTGTCACCACACCTGCACCCACGGTCTTGCCACCCTCGCGGATAGCGAAACGCTGCTGTGCTTCAAGTGCGATTGGTGCCGTCAATTTCACCTTGAATGTAACGGTGTCACCCGGCATCACCATCTGTACGCCATCTGGGAGTGTTACCTCACCTGTAACGTCAGTTGTGCGGATGTAGAACTGTGGCTTGTATCCAGACACAAATGGTGTGTGGCGTCCGCCTTCATCCTTCGTGAGGATAAGTACTTCTGCCTCAAAATCTGTGTGCGGAGTTACAGAGCCCGGTGCTGCAATAACCTGACCGCGTGTTACGTCTTCTTTCTTAAGACCACGCACGAGGATACCTGCGTTGTCACCTGCCTGTCCTTCATTGAGTGACTTGTTGAACATTTCAATACCCGTCACTGTTGTCTTCTGTGTGTCTGTGAGACCAACAATCTCAACATCTTGACCTACTTTGATCACACCACGCTCAATACGTCCTGTAACTACAGTACCGCGACCTTCAATTGAGAAGATGTCTTCAACAGGCATGAGGAACGGCTTGTCCGTCTCACGAACTGGTTCGGTAATGTAAGAGTCAAGCGTATCAACGAGCTGAAGCACTTTCTGTGCCCACTCATCATCCATTGATGATGCCTCAAGTGCCTTGAGACCTGAACCACGGATGAATGGAGTTTCTTTTCCATCAAAGCCGTACTTCGTGAGCATTTCGCGCACCTCTTCTTCAACGAGGTCAATGAGCTCTGCATCTGCCACCATGTCACACTTGTTGAGGAACACAATGATTTTTGGCACACCAACCTGCTTTGCAAGAAGGATGTGTTCACGTGTTTGTGGCATCGCACCGTCCGGAGCTGCTACCACGAGCACTGCGCCGTCCATTTGTGCGGCACCCGTAATCATGTTCTTAATGTAGTCCGCGTGACCAGGCGCATCGATGTGCGCGTAGTGGCGGTTTGGTGTCCAGTACTCCGAGTGGTGGAGTGAAATGGTGATACCACGCTGGCGCTCTTCAGGCGCCTTGTCAATTGAGTCAATTGCCTCAACACGTGCGCCATATCCCTTGTCCTTGTTAAGATCAAGAACGTGGAGGATTGAAGCCGTGAGTGTCGTCTTGCCGTGGTCAACGTGACCGATGGTTCCTACGTTGACGTGTGGCTTTGAACGATCGAATTCTGCTGCCATAATATTGTAACGATTAGCTACTAGTAATTGCTAAAAGTGGCTCTCTACTTTAACCCCTCGAGAAGCACGTGCTTCCGACAAAAAATACGCTATGGAGCGCATTGTGTAAGCACGCTCATACTATACGGCTATGACACGTTCGTCAAATATTTTAGCGTGTTATGTGCATTACCTGTGTATAAAGATAGGGTACAGGGAACAGTTGTTAGGGAACGGGGAATGTAAGAAGGAGTTGTACATGGGAAAGCGCCCGAAGTGCCATAAGCACTTCGGGCGTTTTGTTCCCTGTGAACTGTTCCCAGTTCCCTACTCTTAATCGCGCTTCATTTCTGAAGAGAGGTGCTCAAGGTAGCGTGCTGCCGCTGCCTGACCACCGAGACCAAATGAAAGTCCGAATGCAAGTGCGATTGCAATCACTACACCAGTGAAGAGTGTCTGCAAGAATGCAACACCAATACCGAGGTGTGAGAGTGCCACCAAGAGTGCGAACACGAGAATTGACCAGCGTGACAATGCACCGAGGAATCCTGCTGTCTTGATGTGTGTTGCCTTTGCTGATGCAACCACGAGCTTGCGTACTGCTTCTGCAAGTACCACTGCAATGAGCATGATGAGCACTGCAACGATAACCTGCGGCAAGTAGCCGAGTACCACGTTGCTCAAGAAGTCCGTCACCTGTGTGAGACCGACGATATCAAGCGCTGCAATCAAGAACACAACAATAATGAACCATCGTACCAAGCTTCCGATGAACTTACCTGAGTCCAGTGAAAGTCCTGCGCGTGCAAGTGTTTGCTCCAAACCTGCACCACGAAGTGCGTGATCAAGCTTGAGCGTTTTGAGAATCTGACCAACCGCACGTGCAAGCAACGATGCGATAATCCAACCGACAATAAAAACAAGAAGTGCAACAATGAGCTTTGGCAAAAATGCGATGACACCCGCCCATACTGACGAAAGTGAACCCGCAACCGTCGCTCCTGTTGAACCGAGAATTGAACCTTCCATAGCAATATAATTTCAAAAGAAATGAATAATACCGACTTTTTATAATACTTCTATGATAGCAACCGTGGGAAACTACCACAGCGGGGCTGTGGAAAACCGAAAACAGGTTGAAAAACGATAAAAAAAGCTCTCAGAACCAAAATCTCAAGGCGTTACCTTGAGATTTTGGTTCTTCTGTTCCCCTGCTTGCCCGAATGCATAAGCAGGTCTACTTCACGTTCAACTTATTGATGATATTGCGGTGCGGATAGTCCAACACATCTCGTACGAGGCGGTCATTCATGTCCATACGATAACGAAACTCTTTCGTTGAAAGTGCAACATAACGGATTTCGGTTCCACAATCCGCCTCAATCGTGGCAATAGCGCGCTTCAATATGCCTTCTTTAAGGCGATCGCCCACAATGAGAATGTCCGTACGTGTATCAAAATCGCCCTGCATAAAAATACCAGAAGCCGTGAGTAACTTGATGCTCCCTGCGCGTGTAATGCGGTCGGCAATAGAAACATCAGCAAGCATGTTGCCAAGCAATAATTCACGCAGTGCAACCATGTGCGGAAATGTCGTATCGAGCATCCAACCGCGTGCACGTTTCTTTGCAAATTCTGCAGAACGAAGCCATGACAATGGTCCGGTCAGCGAACGTGCGGGTACGTGTAAATGCTCTGAAATTGTTGCGGTATCAAACGTGCCTGTTGGATGAAAAAGAAAAAAACGCATCAGTCGCACGAGCGTTACATCTCCAAATAATTTTGCCAGCAAATCCATGAGAGTAGTATACAAGAAGTCGGCCTGCACGACTACGTGAGCAGGCGGGGAACAGGGTGAAAAGAATGCAAGAAGCGGGGCTTCCATATTGGAAGCCCCGCTTCTTTTGTATTTCCTGTTCCCTGTCCTCTGTGCCCTGTTCCCTACTTAAGGGTTACTTTACCACCTGCCTCTTCAATTTTTGCCTTCATTGCTTCGGCATCTTCTTTCTTCACTGCCTCCTTGATAACACCAGGGGCACCATCAACGAGATCCTTTGCCTCCTTGAGACCAAGACCTGAAACCTCCTTCACTGCCTTAATAACAGAAATCTTGTTATCACCTACGCTTGTGAGTTCAACGGTGTACTCTGATTTCTCATCTGCACCACCTGCTGCTGCACCACCTGCTGGCGCTGCGGCAACGGCAACTGCTGACACTCCAAACTTCTTCTCAAGAACCTTTACAAGCTCATTGAGTTCAATCACTGACATTTTTTCAATCTTTTCAACGAGATCCTTGAACTGCGCTGGCACTTCTACTGCCTCGTTCTGTACTGTTGTTTCTTCTGACATATATTTTGTTGTTATTACTCCTCTTTTTTACCTGCAATCTGCCCAAGTGCCACCACGAGACCTTGAATAGGTGCGTTGATGACGTTGACAAACATACCGCGCAATACGTTGACTGACGGAATGGTTGCAATCTCAAGCATTTCCTCGCGGTTCATGAACTTGCCGCCAAAGATACCGCCGAGAATCGCAATACGATTCTCAAACTTTTTGACGAACGCATGAATACCACGAGCCGGTGCGGTTACATCTGCATCATCGCCACCAGCGACGTGTGCAACAGCAACCTCACCATCCAATGACGGCATATCGCCTTCAGCACCTGATTGTGGTGCCGCTTTGCGAATGAGCGTCTTCTTGGCAACGGTGTATCCAACACCATCACCTTTGAGGGTTTTGCGCACTTCCGAAACATCCTGCACCGTCAGACCGTGAAAATTCACGAATACTGCCGTTGCTGCATTCTTGAAGATACCTTCAAGTTTTGTCAGTGCACCCTCTTTTTGTTGTCGTGTAACTGCCATATTTTCTAAAAATAAAAAACGGTTAACAAAACCGTTCGCTTCCCTTGCGGGAATGTAGATCGACCCCTCGGCAGGATGATGATTTAAGACCGTTGTGGTCTCCTGCTGTCTACGGTTTTGCCCACACACCATACAAAAAATACGACGAAAACGCAAGTGGCGCGCCCTTTTGGGCGCGCCGCTCTCTGTTCTCCGTCCGCACCGACTGGTACAGTCGGGCGGGCCTACGTTATATTTCCCTAATATCTGGATCGTCCAATTCACTCGGGTCAAGCGGACTTTCACACCCGGGATCTGTCGGATAATCTATAAAGCCATCACCGTCATTATCCAATCCGTCATTACATTGTGTAACCTCAAGCTCTTGGTTTGTCTCGTCATTATCATCAGGACTCTGACAACCTGGGTCATTTGGATAATCTATTTCACCGTCTTCATCATTATCAATGCCGTCTGAACACTGTGCAGCATTTGCTTCATTGTCATCATTTGGATCATATGTGCCACCTGGTCCTGACAAACAGCCGGGATCATTCTGGTCTATCTCCAAATCGCCGTCGTTGTCTTGTTCATCACTACACTGTGGCAAACGAATACCCACCACCACACTATCTGACACGGATGTCTTATCATCTGAGTCATCGCACACAATAGTGAATGTTGCACCCGATGCAATGCCTGGGTGATTGATACCACCCGTTGGGTATGCCTTTGCACCATTCCATGTTGCTTCTCCGCTACCCGAACATGAGATGGAGTGTCCTTCGGGGAACCCGCCACCAACCCATGTAATGCCGAAGCTCTGATTTGCAGGCACATCCACTGGGCCATCACTGTTTGCCACCTTCAAATCAATGTATGGCTCTGACTCCGGTGGTGTGTATGGCGTGTACACGAGGCTGTATGTTGTGAGTTGTCCTGCCTGCACTAACTTTGCAAACGAGCCGTTTTCTAATTGGTACACCGTCTCACCAACCGTTACCTGTAACGCAGGAGAAATAGTATAGATAGTACCGAATGGTCCTACGGAGACACTGTCATACGTGAAGTCAGTCGTTGGTGGAGGTGCGAGCAATGCAGGATTGAATGACCACGTCGTGGCAATGTTTGAAGTAACGCGAATACTTCCTGTTGTTGCAGGTGCCTCTCCAGTAACAGTAACTGTACATGCTTGCGAGGTTACACCATCAGCTGAAACCGTCACCGCGTACTCGCCCGGCGTGCTGTATGACACATTGAGTGAGGAGCCCGTGCCACTTGATGGTGTACCGCCTGGTGCCGACCATGTATATAATGCACCCGGTGTTGGGTTTCCTGCACTTGCGTTGAGCGTTACGGTCTGTGTTGTTGATGCACTCTGTCCTGCTGGCAAACATCGCGGAAGCAATTTCACCGTTGTAGATGCAACCGCACTTCCTCCTTGGTCATTGGTACATTGCAGTGCAAATTGCACTGGTGATGTCCAAATTTGTAGTGAGGCATCTGAACCAGACGTTGCACCACCGGTACCAAATCCAGCACCGGTTCCTGCGGTTGCCACACATTGCGTTGCCCCCGCTGAACTCCAGTTCAGTGTTGTTGTGTTTCCATATGACACAGGATTTGGCGTCGCCGACAGTGTCGCCGACAATGGTACATTCACCGTTACCGAATCATTGGCACTACCCGCTGCATTGGAACATGTAATATAGAATGTGCGCGTCTGCCAGTTGCCTTGGCCGGTCACCGTGCCGCCAGCAACGTTGCGCGATACACCATCGCCCCACCACCCCGCACTCGGTGATGCAAATGAAATACACGACGTTGGGCTATTGGTTGTTGTCCATTGAATATCGTAGGTGCCACCACCGGAAAGCGGACCGTCGCTCCACATAACGTCCGATGATTTCTTCATTTTAAGATTCACCGTCGGTGTTACTGCTTGTGTGACATTCACCGTTACGGAATCAGATGCCTGTTGACCGTTGCGCGTACACGTCATGCTAAATACTTTTGCACCCGCGCCTGCACCAACCTCTACATACCCGCTACCATCACCGTTGGCATCTAAACCAACAGTATTGCCTGTTGCCCACCAACCGTTTTCTGGATTACTTGCCGCAGTACATGTTGCGCCCGAATCAGATAACCACTGAATATACACACCTGTGTTTCCTGTTGGATTTTCAACCGTAAGTGGGCCGTTGCTCCATGCATCGTTTGATGAGAGGCGCATTTTCAAATCTGCTGAAACCCCTGTGGTGTTGAATGTTGCCGTCACTGCTCTGTTTTGGTTCATTGTTACCTGACACGTACTTGCCGTTCCTGAACAGCCACCACCACTCCATCCGGTAAATACTGAACCGCCACCTGCTGCAGCCGTAAGTGTTACCGATGCACCATTGCCATACACACCTGCACAGTCCGCACCACAGCTGATGCCGTTGCCCTGACCGTCAGCAGGCGCTGTTACGGTGCCGGTGCCATCGCCACCTTTTGAAACACTAAGATTGCGTGTGCCGCCACCAGCATTTTCTGTAAAGGAGACAGTCGCGGACTTATTTGCATTCATAGTCAACGAACACGTCGCATTCGTGCCACGAGACGCACATGCGCCACCCCACCCTGTAAAGGTATGGCCAGACGCAGCTGTTGCTGTCATTGTTATCTGCTGTGAGTCAGTGTACGTTCGTGAACAATTCCCCGATTTTGCACTGCCCGTAATGGTGCAGTTGATTTGCTGAGAGCCACCTGTGCTCGTTACGCTACCATTTCCTGTGTTACCGCCAACAGGTGCCACGTCCAAAGTCCATGTCTGTCCGGGCACAGTTCTGTTAATAGTGAATGGTTTGGTGATTTGATCAGCCCCTCCTCCACCAGGGATGAAACCTGCACCGTCTACAAAAAAGACAACGGTGTAACTGCCATTTGGCAGTGAACTTACATTGATAGTACCGTTTGTAAGTGAGCCGTCATTCCCAGGTTCACGAATAAATTGTAGTGTGGGCACACTCGCCTGAGTTCCCTCAGCTGTATACCCATCAATGGCAGTAGCAAGAGATGTGTGACTCTGCACAAATGCATGCGCTGAGCCATCATGGAACATGTGGAGATCAAGCGTACAGCCAACTGCTGGCTTCCACGTAGCACCTGCAATAGTGAGCGTGTTGTGATTAGCGTCCAACGAGACGGTGCCGATGGAGACGGCATCGGGTGGTACCAATTCCTGCCCACCGTTTTCTGTTAAACATATCACGGCATTCGCCTGCTCTGGCATCGCCACTGTACCAACACCCACCAGCACCAATGCCGAAATGAGAACTGCGATTTTTATACGTAAAAATGACAACATAGACATAAAAACTAGTGGATAAGATAGGCGACCCGAACAAGTACGGTACCGTCAGGGTTTACAATAAACGTAATGTTGGCAAGTGAACTGTCCTTATGAGCCATGATACCGGTGTTTGTCGTTGCATCCTCATCGGCATCTTGCGTAATAATCCACCCATTTCCTACCAATAAATAGCGGTAGCCATTCACATTCTCAAAAAGGCTCTTGCGCGATATATATTCTACGTACGGAAGCGTGCCCGCGTCGTTTTGCTGGGTCGTCGCGTAGCTATTGCGGATGGTAATATCCTGCTCCAGCAACAATTCTTCAGGAAATCCCTCAATGAGCGTGCCTTTGATGGCTGTGTGCACCGTATTGCCCTCTTCATCTATACTGACGCGAGAATCCCCCAAGCGACCGAGGAAGAAAGCGGCCAGTAGAAGCCCCACGAGTACCACGACAATGATGGCGATGGTGCGCGTACGGTGATGTGGCTGTGCAATCGGCGTCGTGCTCTGCGCGGTTGTTGCCATTGGTTGGCGAATATCCTGAATATTATCCATAAAAAATAAATTAAAAGTGGGCTAATGCTCCGTACTGTTCATTATATGAACACTGTGATGCAGAAACAATGAGTGTTGTGTATAAAGATAGGAAATAGGGAACAGTTCCCTGTGCCCTACCCTCAGTTGACTTCCCCGCATTACGCGTTATACTCTGGTTATTAGTCATTAATAGTGTTTGGTGGTCGCTGCGCCGAGAGGTCGCGGCTCTTTTATTTCACCACACACTCCATAACAAAAACGCATATGTTGTTTGATCTCAAAACACTCAACACGGTACTCGGCGAGCTTGAAGAAGAGCGCGGTGTCACCAAAGAAAAAATGTTGGAAGCAATTGCATTGGCACTTGCAACCGCATACAAAAAAGAATACGGAAAGCGCGACCAAGTCATTCGCGCATCCTTTGATCCAAATTCTGGCGCAACAGAGTTTGAGCAAGTAAAAACAGTTGTTGATGACACAACGGTGCGTTTTGATGATGAAGAAGAATTTGAAGATGAGACACCCGTACTTGATGCAGACGGCAATGAGATTGTGCGTTTGCCACTCTTCAACACGGAGAAGCACATGTTGCTTGATGATGCGAAAAAAATAAAACGCGATGCACAGATCGGTGATGAAATTGTCTTCCCCCTTGAAGCACATGACGACTTCGGACGCATTGCCGCACAGACCGCAAAGCAAGTCATCATTCAAAAAATCCGTGAAGCAGAAAAAGAGCACCTCTCTGCAGAATACGGACAACGTGAAGGAGAAATTCTTTCAGGTACGGTACAGCGCATTGAGCGTGGCAACATCTTTGTTGATCTCGGACGTGCAGTCGGTATCTTGCCGTATGATGAACAAATTCCTGGCGAACGTTTTCGCCAAGGCGAGCGCGTGCGCGCATACCTCTTCAAAGTAGAAGAAACACCACGTGGTGTGTTCTTGCGCTTGTCACGTTCACACCCACAATTCCTCGCCGAACTTTTTGCAAATGAGTGTCCTGAAGTTGCAAATGGTTCTGTAGAAATAAAAGCAATCGCACGCGAGCCGGGCTCACGTTCAAAGGTTGCGGTGTGGAGTGGTGATGATCACATTGATCCTGTTGGTGCACTCGTTGGTCAGCGCGGTGTTCGCGTCTCAACAGTCATGGGTGAACTCGCTGGTGAAAAAATTGATGTGATTGAATGGTCAGAAACACCAGAGCACTTCATTGAAGATGCACTCTCACCTGCAAAAGTGTTGTCGGTAGAAATTGTAGATGAAGAAAATCACAGCGCTGTAGTACGCGTGACTGACGATCAGCAATCACTCGCCATCGGTCGTGGTGGACAAAATGTTCGCCTCGCCGCAAAACTCACTGGTTGGCGTATTGATATTCAATCAGCAGGTGGTGAATCACTTGCCGATGCCGAAGATGCAACACACGAAACCGTAGAGCATGTGGCAACAGAAATGGCAGACGATCAGACAGATGAAACAGCAAGTGAAACTCCATTGGCGGAGGCGGGTACTGACGTTGCAGAAGTCGTGCATGAAACTGCCACAACGGAAGAGGACGATGGTGTTGAAAAATAAGGGGAATATAGGAAAAATTTTATTTATCTAAAGTTTTGATAAAGTTTTGATAAAGAAAGTATAAAGTCCGATACCTCAGAAAAGCATGGGTTTGTGGTGTGAAACAACGCCCCCACAAGACAGAAAACCACATACAATTACACACAGGCGGGGCAATGATTTGTATAATCGCTTCGCTCATGAAAAATCAATTATATGAACTACTGGCATGACGTCCCACTGGGACACAACCTCCCGAACGAATTCAATACCGTTATTGAAATTCCAAAGGGTTCTAACAACAAATACGAAATTGATAAAGAAACCGGATTGATTGCGTTGGATCGCGCAAACTTCAGCGCATCAGCATATCCATTTGATTATGGATTTGCACCACGCACACTCTGGGACGATAACGACGCATTGGATGTGGTCATACTCACCACGTACCCATTGCATCCGGGCATCATGGTAACCGTACGTCCTGTTGCATTCATGGACATGATTGATGGTGGCGACCCCGATCACAAAGTGATTGCCGTACCCGTCAACGATAAACGCTGGAATGATGTGCAAGATCTCAAAGATCTCAATCGTCACACCTTGCGCGAAATCCAACACTTCTTTGAAACATACAAAGCATTGAAGAGTGATGAGCCAGGTGAAAATCCTGTCGTCATCAAAGGGTTCACCGGCAAAGCAGATGCACTCAAAGCGGTGACGCGTGCACAAAAAATGTACGAAGAGAAATACGGGAAACAAGCATAGGGAAGAGGAACTAGTTCACGGGCCCGCCCGTACCGACTGGTACAGTCGGGCGGGGAACGGGGTGGAATGCATCCAGCGCCCGAATCACCTGATGGTGATTCGGGCGCTTTCCTATTTTTTCTATTCCCTGCCCTTTGTTGTAACCAACACAGGATTCCCTTGCATACTCTCTATGTACACCATTGTCCTGGCGTACATACTATCTCTAACAACACGTAACAATTTTATTTATGAACAAAACAGTATTTGGTTGTACACTCGCCGTTGTGCTCGCAACACCACTTGCATTTGCAAGCGCTGATACTTTGCGCGCAGATACTACCAACAACGTACGTCTTGATTTTTCAACAAAGAAAGAAGTAACACTTGAAAACCGTGCAGAACTCAAAGCACGCTGGGAAAAACACCAGAAAGAAGAGAACGCAAAGCGCGTTGACATGCACAAGCGCTTTGAAGCAAAGCGTGCAGAATGGAAACATGATGATCGCCACGAAAAAATTGCAAGCATTCTTGAGCGCATGGTCACACGCATGCAAAACACCATTGATCGTCTTGAAAAATTTGCCGATGCTATTGAGGCACGTATTGATGTGATCGCAGATGCAGACGTTGATGTCGCTCTTGCCGAGAAGCACATCGCAAGCGCACGTGCATCACTCTTGAGCGCACAGGAGTTGCTCAATAAAATTGATCTCGCATTCTCACTTGAAGCCGTTGCATCAACCGACCGTGCAACAGATGCCATCAAAGATCTTCGCACCGCGTTTACAGAGGTACGTACGCACATCCGTGCCGCACACCGTAGCTTGGTAGACGCCGTCGTATCTCTCAAGATGGGCTGGTTTTCACGCAGTAGCATTGAGGTAGACAGAGATTAAAAATCATCTACAGTAGAGAGTGATTATTCATTCTAATCACCAATCCTCTATGGAATCCGTCATTACACAAGAGCCCGGCAAAAGTAATGGTCCCATTGTTGGCATTATTGTAGTGCTCATTGTACTTGCCCTCGGTGCCTACTTCCTCTTCGGACAGTTAGGTGCACAGCAAGCACAACCCGTTGACACAGGAAGCACCACGCAAACAACCGACGATGCTGGCATTACAGAGCTCGAAGGCCAGCTCAATGCAGATGGTACTGCAAATCTTGAAGCGGAGATGGAAGCAGATTTCCGCGAACTAGAAGCACAATAAAACAAGTGTGCAGAAAGCCCCGTTTCGATGTAATCGGAACGGGGCTTTCGTTTTGATATATAAACTGGTACACTTCCCAAAAATCAAGGAGTGAAGCGACTATGATTTTTGCGGACTCCGCCCCGTCCCGACATGTCGGGACGGGGCGGACACTTCACCCATAAGAAAATCAATCATGTATACCAACCTCAAAGTTACACACAACGACAACGCGACCGTTACCATTGAAGGCGAATTGCCACACGAAGAATTGGCAAAACACCGCGCACGCGTCCTTGCTGACCTTAGTCGCGATATAGAACTAGACGGTTTTCGCAAAGGGCACGCACCTGAAAAAATGGTGCTAGAACGTATCGGTGGTGAACAAGCACTCCTCCAAAGCATGGCGGAACGCGCACTTGGTGAACACTACCCCGCAATGCTTGCACACCACAGCATTGATGCCATCGGTCGCCCAATGGTCGCTGTAACCAAACTCGCCGCAGGCAACCCACTCGGTTTCAAAATTGAAACAGCAATACTGCCAAAGTTGGAATTGCCCGACTACAAGGCGATTGCGCAGAAGCACGTTGCCGAGCACGCCAAAAAAGACGTGGTGGTAGAAGACAAAGAGATTACCACTTTCATTGAAAACGCACTCAAAGAGCGCAACGAACGCACAGGCAAAAAAGATGAGGCACTTCCAGAATTGACCGACGAACTCGTTAAAGAGTTTGGTGCATTCGCCGATGTTGCTGATTTTAAACAGAAGATCAGTGAGGGATTGTTACATGACAAAAAACACAAAGCGCGCGAAGCATTGCGCATTGCCATTCTTGATGCAATTACTGAAAAAACAAAGGTGGTAATGCCCGATATGCTCATTGATGCAGAGTTGGACAGAATGTACTCACAATTTTTGCACGACATTGAACGTTTTGGTCTCAAACCCGACGACTACCTCGCGCACATCAAAAAAACCGAAGACGACATGCGCCGCGAGTGGCGTCCTGATGCAGAAAAAATGGCAAAGCAACAGCTCATTTTGCATGACATCTCCGTTGCAGAAAAAATACAGCCGACCGCAGAGGAAATCAAAAAAGAAACTGACCATATTCTTTCGCACCACCCTTCGGCAAACGCAGGGCAGGCAAAACCAAACCGTGCCAATGTAGAGGCATACGTCACCACCCAACTCGCCAATCATAAGGTCTTAGCATTCTTAGAAAATCAAAGCGCGTAGCGCAGTCGCATTGCATTCCGCAGTTGAAATTAGGTAAAATCGCGCGTACAATAGCCCCACTTATCAACCCTGTTCCCTGTGAACTAATCCCTGTTCCCTATTTTTATGCTTATCCCAACCGTCATTGAAAAAAGCCAATTTGGCGAACGCGCATACGACATCTATTCTCGCTTACTCAAGGAGCGCATTATTTTCTTAGGTGGCGGCATTGATGATCACGTCGCAAACATCATCATCGCTCAGCTCTTGCACCTAGAATCACAGGACCCTGACAAAGATATTTCGTTTTATATCAACTCACCGGGCGGATCAGTAACAGCGACACTCGCCATCATTGATACGATGCATCACATCAAACCGCACGTCTCCACGGTGTGTGTCGGTCTTGCAGCATCAGGCGGTGCGTGGATTTTGTCATCAGGTGAAAAAGGAAAACGATTTGCACTGCCACACGCAGAGGTGATGATTCACCAGCCACTCGGCGGCGCAGAGGGACAAGCAACCGACATCGCCATTACCGCAGAGCACATTCTCAAAATGCGCGACGTACTCACCGACATGATGGCAAAGAACACCGGACAGACAAAAGAGAAAGTGGCAAAAGATATTGAGCGCGACTTTTTCATGTCAGCACCCGACGCCAAGAAGTACGGCGTCATTGACGAAGTGCTCACTAAAAAGACGAAGAAGTAGGCCTGCCCAACTGCGCGAGCAGGCGGGGAACTGGGAACAGTTATCGGGGAACAGAAAAAACAGGGTAGCGTCCGAAACGCTATTGGCGTTTCGGACGCTACGTGCATTCCACCCTGTTCCGTGTGAACTGTTCCCCAGTCCCCCTTTTTGGTGTATAACCATAGCGGACTGTTCACACACCAGAGGCAACGCCCCTGTACTCTTTATAGGAGAAAGGAATGCGGTTTATAAGGGAGTTTGTTGAAAAAATCCGTCGGTACATGCGTGAGAGTACCGAGGATTACTACACCGAGCGCAAGATGCGCGAGGAGCGCGAGCTCATCGAGTGGGAGATTGAGGATATGCGCGCACACATGCGCGAATCCCCAATCATGTGGGACCGCCACAAGTCCTCCCATCTACTAAAGATGTATCAGTATAGGGAATACTTGTGCCAGCGCCTCAAAGAATACTCTTGAGGCGCCTCCAGAGACCGAAATGCCGTACAGGCGTTTCGGTCTCTTTTTCTTAAAAAACCGTAGCGCCCCCTTCCTTGCCTCAAACATCAAAATGGCGCATACTGCAGACATTAGACATATAAATCTTGAAACTCGCTTTACACTCTGGAATCCTATGAACGCTTACGATTTTTTTGACCTGAACCGTTCCCCTAAGCTCTGTACACGTGCTGTGGGCTAAGCATTCCTTTGTTTTTTGCGGTTTCAAATAGAAACCGTTATGGATTTAAAACTCGTCGCATTCCTCCTTGCCCTCGCCGGCATTGTAGGTATTGCACTCGGATACTTTCTCCGCTACCTCGTTTCACTTGGTCAGCGTGGGTCTGTAGAATTGGAAATCAAACGCAAACTCTTGGAAGCACAGGAGGAGGCGAACCGCATCACTGAAGCCGCAACCAAAAAAGCAAACGAACAAATTGAGGAAGCAACCACAGAAGCGGAGGAACTTGCTGAAAAATACAAAAAAACAGAAGATCGTCTGATCAAAAAAGAAGAGCTGTTGGATAAGCGTCAGCAAGACATTGATCAGGCAGGTGATGAACTCAAAGAAAGCGTTGCAGAAGTAGAGGTGTTGCGTGCGGATGCAGAAGCGCTCAAAGCACGACGTGAACAAGAGTTGCAAGGGCTGTCACATCTTTCTGAAACAGAGGCGAAAGAATTGTTCATCAAAGAAATTGAAAAGAAATATGAGGGCGATCTCATGGCGCGTATCCACAAACTAGAAGTCGTGGGTCGCGAGCAGTTGGAGAAAAAAGCGCAGGACATTCTCGTAACCTCTATTCACCGTCTCGGCAACAGCGTGGCATCTGACATCATGTCATCGTCTATTGATTTGCCGTCAGATGACATCAAGGGAAAAATTATTGGAAAAGAAGGACGCAACATCAAAACATTTGAACGCGCATCCGGTGTTGAAGTGGTGGTGGACGACACACCAGGACTCATTATTCTGTCATCATTTGATCCGGTACGGCGCGCCGTTGCCAAATTGGCGTTGGAACGTTTGATAAAAGATGGACGCATTCAGCCGGCACGCATTGAAGAAGAGGTTGAGAAGGCGCGCCAAGACATCAACAACATCATCAAAGAAAAAGGAGAACAAGCAGCATACGATGCCGGCGTATTCAATCTTGATCCGCGTGTTATCTCAATTCTCGGACGCTTACACTTCCGCACAAGTTACGGACAAAACGTGTTGCAACACTCCGTTGAAATGGCGCACCTCGCAGGTATGCTCGCACAAGAGTTGGGTGCAGATGTTGCCGTTGCAAAAGCAGGTGCGTTGGTACACGACATTGGCAAAGCCGTTGATCATGAAATCCAAGGCACGCACGTTGAAATTGGTCGCCGTATTTTGCAGAAGTTTGGTGCTGACGAAGCAATCATTAAGGCAATGCAAGCGCACCACGAAGAATATCCGTACGAAACAATTGAAAGCATCATTGTGCAGGTTGCCGATGCTGTATCTGGTTCTCGCCCTGGTGCGCGTCGCGACACGGTTGAAAATTATCTCAAGCGTTTGAGTGATCTGGAAAACATCGCGACATCATTTGCTGGTGTTGATAAAGCGTTTGCTATTCAAGCGGGTCGTGAAATTCGCATCTTTGTAAATCCGGAACACGTTACCGACATTGAAGCAAAGACGCTTGCACGTGATATTGCAAACAAAATTGAAGCAGAGTTGAAGTATCCAGGTGAAATCAAAGTCAATGTCATTCGTGAAAATCGTGTGATTGAATACGCGAGATAGTGCATAACCTGTAGCGTAAAGACGGGTAGAGTCCAAAGTGCTATTGGCGCTTTGGACTCTACACATATCTTTCCCATATAAATAAAAACCACCTTCCGAAGAAGGTGGTCGAAAACGAAACGTGGCAAAGTTGTCAGTACTTGATCGGCTTTGCCTCCTCTGCCAGCTCGCGCTGGAGATGAGCCGCCTCACGTATGGTGTCCACACCAAACCAGGTGTAGAACACTACTGCCGGTGCAACACCAGCACACAAGAGCAGGTCCGCCCAAAACGGGAGGTACTTGCTCACGATGTGTACGGCGAGCCAAATGATGCCCGCCGCATACACCAGCGTACTGATTCCCAGCCCCCACACGCAGCGCACGCTGCGCAGTTGCGGGTTCATGGTACATCCCCCTTTCTTGGGTTTAGTTGACGTACGGAGCGACGCCACCGAAGTGGCGAGCACGCTCCGCTTCATCGAACCAGCGGTGGAGCACCTGCGCGACACCATAAATGTCGCCCGTAGCTGCTCCACGGCCCGTGAGGTCGTTGGAAAGGATCCAAAACTCCTTTCCGACAAACCCGACGATACGAATTTTCGCATCGGCCCATCCAGGGATGGGACAATGCAGGACCTCCAGCTCGTCGGTCTTCGTTACCAACCGAAGACCGAATCGGCTCAAGGCCAACTCGTCGGCAATCCGCTTTGCATTCACAGCATCCCCCATTACTTGTTTCGTTGTGTGAGAACTTTCCGTGAACAACTATACACTTTTTTGTGGTTTTGTCAATTTATGTGCCTATCCACCCACCTATTGCAGTAAAAACGGCTCTGTTGCTATACTTTTCGGTACGGTCGAACAAAAACCATTATCAACCACTAGTGGTTATAAAGTATGAACAAAGCAGCACTCGTAGAACGCATTGCAGATCGCCACAATGTTACAAAGGCAGATGCAGAGCGTATTGTAGAAACAATCATTGACTCAATCACCTCAACATTGAAGCAAGGTGGTGAAGTTGCAATCGCAGGTCTTGGAGCGTTCAAGGTTCGCGCACGCGCAGCACGAACAGCACGCAACCCACGCACCGGCGCAATGGTGAATGTTCCTGCAACAACAGTTCCAAAGTTCACAGCCGCAAAGGCACTCAAAGAAGCCGTAAAATAGTTTCTTTGTCTCACATACACAAAGCCCCGGCTATGCCGGGGCTTTGTGTTTTGGTGTGATATACTCTCGCAAGAAAGATCTTACAAAAAGGAGCGTGTGGTGAAAAATCGTCGTAAGGAGATAGAAACTCATCTCAAAGAACTCAAGAAAGCTTATCGCGAAGCAAGGCGGTGACTTGACGAACATGCTCCTGACGGCTGGAGTAGCCCACCGGCTCTCATTCCACACCCCGCCGAGCTCGCTCTGGGAATTTGTTATGATCCAACTCGTAACACCCGCTAGATGTTTTCCTCGTTACTTTTTTTTTGTTATATTGCTCACTACGCGGGCATAGTTTAGTGGTAAAACACCTGCCTTCCAAGCAGGATACGGGAGTTCGATTCTCCCTGCCCGCACCCAAAAAGAGACCGAAACGCCATTGGCGTTTCGGTCTCTTTGCATTTTCTGTTCCCCATTCCCAACAAAAACCCCGCCACGTATGTGGCGGGGTTTTTGTTTGAGGAGTATTCCTCATTCTGCGTACTATTCAGCAGCAGGTTCCTCACCCTGAGGTGCGGCCTCGCCTTCTGCAGGCATTGCTTCACCCTCTACAGGCATCTGACCGTCCATACCTGGCTGTACTACTGACTGGTCATCGCCCTGTGGCATGTTCTGTTCATCCATGACAAGGTTTGTTAGCTGACAATTAAAACCCGCAGAATGCGGATTTATA
>CAZFMQ010000006.1:0-26369 GCA_964520295.1 uncultured Candidatus Saccharibacteria bacterium | reverse complement strand
GCATGCGCAAACTATTCAGACAACGATGATTGACCCAATTGAACGGGCGAATAAGGATAAGAGATAGTAGTGTTGAGGGAACAGGGAACAGTTATTAGGGAATAGAGGAAACTAAAGCGTCCGAAACGCCATTGGCGTTTCGGACGCTTTCCCCGTATCCTTTCCCCGTTCCCAACTCCTTGTTGTCCACCTATGTTTTTCTGTGGGTTTTTGTGTGATGTTATTATAAAATGGTTACTCGTTTATTTTTATCGTATGTCTAAAAATTTGAAAATCGCACTCGGTATCGTGGGTCTTGCGTGCGCCACAGCATTTGGTATCACCGCCTTTGCTGCGACAGCACCAAACGACCCTCCAGTGCTCCCACCACCTGGATGCGGTGATGGCATTTGTGCTTCAGTTGAAGAAGCTATGTATTGCCCACAGGATTGTGGTAAGCAAGGTAATGGTGGTACTACGGAAACTCCGCCAATTTATGTGCCAACATGTGGTGATGGGCTTTGTATTTTGGAAACATCAGCGTCATGTCCGTTGGATTGTGGAACTGTGGGAGGTGGTGGTACAGGTACGGGTGGTAGTGATGGTTCGGGAGGCAGTGGTTCAGACGGTGGTTCTGGTAGCAGTGCAGCGCGCCAACTTCTCATAAAGCAGATTTTGGAGCAGCTCGTAGCGGTTCTCACTGAGCTTGTCGGTCTCTTGATTGCACAGAGATAATAAAAATTGGGAACAGGGAACAGTTATTAGGGAACAGAGCGCCCGAATCCCGACATGTCGAGATTCGGGCGCTTTTCGTATTCTTTCCCCGTTCCCTGTGAACTAGTCCCCATGCCCTACCATCGGTTTTCCACAACAAACAAGGTCCATGCTGTCATGTTTGATACAATTTGTGCATATGAAAAAAATACTTATCGCTCTTGCGACTGTGGGCGCTCTCTTTGTACCGTCTTTGACAGTTGCTGCACCAACATTATCTGGTTATTTGGATGAATTAGAAAATACCCTTGATGTTGATGGGAGTATTTATGCGACTGCCCAATACGATGGCATCGTCTACATTGGTGGAAGCTTCGACGAAGTAAACGGAGAGGCAAGAAACAACCTTGCGGCATTTGATACAGAAGATTACTCTCTGACTGATTTTGCCCCGGAGATTGATGGTCCGGTATATGCCCTTGAAATAATGGCACATACAGAGGGAGGCGTGCCGTTGCTTGCTGTGGGAGGTGAATTTGATGAGGTGAACGAAAATACCATTCGGCGTCTTGTGCTTTTTAATATCAACACAGGGGCAATATTCAACTCATTTTTTCCGATTAATTTTGATGAAATTAGCGGTCCCGTGCGTGCACTATTCTCACCCCCGGTGGCTGACCCCGAAGATTTTGAGAACAGTCTCTTTTTTGGTGGTGATGGAATAGAAATAGTAGCGGATGATGACAACCAATTTGGTAGTCTTTTTGTGACAACCCACCTAGGGGATCTTGCAGATGAAGTTGTGGATTTTTATATAGGAGAATTTGATGAGAACCCTCGCGTGCGCGCGCTTAATGGTACTGCTGATACGTTGTATGTTGGTGGTGATTTTGAATTTGTTCTGCAGACGCTTTTTTCAGGTGAGGGTGCCCCATTCAGCGAATCAACATTTCTACCAGATGAAGGTTTTCCCGCTATTACAACGTCGGACGGCGGAGGAGGGGGGGAGACAATATATACCGCTATTCCAGATGGTGATGGTGGTTGGTATCTCGGGGGTTCTTTTGATGGTGTCGGGGGAGAGCAGCGATATGCACTAGTGCATATAGACGAAAATGGGGAAATCCCTGGGGCGTGGACGCTTGAAGATGAAATTGTTCGTCAAGGTGATTCTGGTTACGGGCATATATATGCTCTTGCACTTGATACAGATGCCAATACGCTGTATGCGGCAGGAAGCTTTAATGCAATTAATGAAGAAACGTACAATAACGTCGTTGCATTTGATGCAACGACCGGCGCAGTCAAAGATACATTTCTTCCTGTTATAGGGGCAAATATTTTTGGCACTGTATACGACTTAGCACTTTCTTCTGACGGCAGCACTCTGTATGTCGTTGGAAATTTTGGCGAAATAAATGGTGAACCGAGGGATGGTATTGCCGCATTTGATACATCTGCAACTTCAACGGAGGCATCTTTCGTCTTTGAGGGAGAGTTCTCTGGTTCCCCTACGGACATTGAGCTTTCTAGCGATGATGCGTGGTTGTATGTTGGCGGTTTTGGCGAATATTGCGTAACGGAAACTTGTGGTGAAGGTAGTGTGGGTCCCGATGTTCGTCTCGGTATTGTGAAAATTAATGCACTTACAGGGGAAGTTGCTACAACTTCATTTCCTGTGAGTTTGAATCAAGCCGTGAGCTCAATAGTGCTATCACCAGATGATTCAAGGTTGTTTATTGCGGCATTGGAGGAATTTGGTCTAGAAATATTGCATGGTCCATCGTGGGACAATCCAGTTCTTCGTTCAGATATTACATGGATTAATACGGATGATGGATCTGTTGGCAGTTTAGACGTAGACGTGGGGGACACCGGCAGTGTGTATACAATGAGTATGTCGGCTGATGGGGATACGCTCTATCTTGGCGGTGCGTTTAGTGAGGTAGACAGCGAGACACGAAACTCATTTGCGGCAATTGATGTGACATCAGAAGAACTTACTGATTTTGCGCACAACTTTACTGGTGATGTTGAAGTTATCTCCGACCCTCAAGGTGGAAAGATATTTATTGGTGGAGGTTTAGATGGTTTGGTTGGCAGTGTGGAACAACCAATGCTGACAGCTATTGATATTCCACCAGGTGGTCCGTATACACGCATTGATACATTTGATGCAGGTTTTGATTTAGATAGTGCTGAGTCCGTGAACAGCTTGTTGCTGTCAGATGATGGTTTGTACGTCGGTGGAGAGTTTTCTTCAGTAGACGGACAGCCACGCAAAAACCTTGCTCTCGTAAATGCAGAAACAGGTGCACTAGACGGTGATTTTACTCTTGAGTTTTATGAAATAGGCATTGTTGAGTATTGTGCTGACGCTATCACCAAAGTGAATGCCATGGCACTTTCGCATGACGGAGACGTGCTGTATATCGGAGGTTGTTTCAACATGGCGGGAGAGTATGGCCGCCCATCGTTGGTAGGCATCAACACAAGCGACTACTCCATCAACGTATTCAACCCACGCTTTGAGAATATGGATGATCCGCAAGTGTACGCACTTACTCTTGCCGACGATAGTTCAGAATTGTATGTCGGCGGTAATTTTGACTTGAGTTCAAGCTCAACATTTGCAGTATTTTCAGAAGATGGAGGAGAAGGTCAACCACCAGAAGAGTGTCCTATGGAAGATAGTGAAGAGGGCGAGTGGGAGCCATGTAATGATGATGAAGAAGAGGAAGAAGAGGAGGAGGAAGAGGAAGAGCCACAAGGTGGCGACGATGACGATAATGACACAGGTGGTGGTAGCTCTTCGGGTAGCACACGCCGATCATCATCAAGTGGTGGTACATCAGGTCTCAATATCTACCAATACATCCTTGCTCAAATTATTGAGTTGGTAAAACAAATTATTGCACTCGGCGGTACGGTATCTCCTGAAGCATTGCAGCTGCTCAATATGCAAGCACCGTCATCATGTGGTTTTTACAGAGATTTGCAGGTTGACGACACAGGGTGTGACGTATCGGCATTACAAAATCTATTGATTGGACGTAACACCGGATCTGCAGCACACGCACTAGGTGCAGTGGGAGCAACAGGATACTTCGGAGAGCTGACGCGTGCAGCAGTTGCAGAATTGCAGGCAGCCAACGGCATTACGCCGTCTGTGGGCTACTTCGGTCCGATTACGCGAGCGTTTTTGGGCAACTAACGCGCTCCTAGATTGCCAAAAAGTGTGCATTCTGGTACTATGTCGTGGCTATGAAGGCAGACACACACCCAACATATTTTCCACAGGCACACGTAAAATGTGCGTGCGGAAACACATTTACAGTCGGCTCAACCAAGGAATCACTTGAAATTGAGGTGTGTTCGGCATGTCATCCATTCTACATCGGCGACGAGAGCAAGAAGGTGCTTGCGGGACGTCTTGAGAAGTTCAAGAACCGCCAAAGCACTGCTACTGCTGCCCGCGCAAACGCAAAGAAGCACGCAGAGACGCGCAAGACGAAGAAATCTTCAAAGAAGGAGGTGTCAGCAGAAAACTAACGACGGGGGAGGCGCCCGACCGCAAGCGGTCGGGCGCCCTTTGCGGTACACCGCACACGCTACATACTATTGTTATGGATATTGAAAAACTCAAAAAAAATCCGCGCACTGCATTTCTCGCTTCAGAATTGGAACGCTATGCGCGTGAAATACAGGCGCTACATGACTTAGCATCAGAGGATGCGGGTTTTGTAGAGTTGGCACAAAAAGATATTGAGACGTTGCAGATACAACGCGATGCGGTAGAGAAGCAGATTGAGGGCATATTGGAAGATGAAAAGGAAGAAGAGGAGTTTCCAAACGAAATTATTTTGGAAATCCGTGCAGGTGCAGGTGGTGAAGAGGCGGCGTTGTTTGCCGAAGAACTAGGGCACATGTATGCACGGTATGCTGAAAAACGCGGTTGGTCGTTTACGGTATTGGATGAAAGTCGTGCAACGATGGGTGGATACAAAGATGTGTCATTTGAAGTGCGTGGCAAAGATGTATATCGCGCACTGCGTTTTGAAACAGGCGTGCATCGCGTACAGCGTATTCCTGCAACCGAAAAATCAGGACGTATCCACACGTCAACGGCGTCGGTTGCCATTACACCGGTGCGCACGAAGCACACCCTTGAAATCAACCCTGCGGATATAGACATGGAATTTTCACGAGCGGGTGGCGCAGGCGGACAGAACGTCAACAAAGTGGAGACGGCAGTGCGCCTCGTGCACAAGCCAACGGGTCTTGCTGTACGCTCACAGGCAGAGCGTAGCCAGCAACGTAACCGCGAAAAGGCGATGGCGATGCTTTTGGCAAAGTTGGAAGTGTTAGAGGCAGAAAAGGCGGCTTCAAAATTGTCATCTGATCGACTTTCACAAATCGGTACCGGCGACCGTTCAGAAAAAATTCGCACGTATAACTTCCCACAAGACCGCATTACCGACCACCGTATTCGTGAGAGTTGGTCAAATATCCCCGTTATCATGGAGGGCGAGATTGACGATATTATTGAGGCACTTGCGAAGGCATCGGCGGGCGGGGAGGGGCTTCCCGAGGCACAGGAGGCGTAACTTGCCTTATGGCGGGCTTTTTGGTATTCTCTACGGAGCCCAGAAGGGCGATTTTCTTTCACCACATGACAAGCACGAACACACAAGAGACCGTTTCAGGACTTTTTAACGCAGGGGCACACTACGCGTATCCAAAAGCGCGCCGTCACCCAAGCACAAAGAAGTTTATTTTTGGTACAAAAGGTGCAGTTGAAATTTTTGATATTGAAAAAACAGCTGACGCACTCGCACAAGCAGTTGCTGCAGTTGAAAAAGTTGCCACAACCGGCAAGCAAGTATTGTTTGTTGGTGGTAAGCGTGAGGCACAAAAGGCAGTACGCAATCTCGCAACAGGTGCAGGTGCTCCCTTTGTTGCAGGCCGTTGGGTTGGTGGCACGTTGACGAACTTTGAGATTATCCGCAAGCGCGTTGAGAAGTTGGTCACACTGACTGATGAGCGCGAGCAGGGCACACTCACGAAGTACACGAAGAAAGAGCGCTTGCTCATTGATCGTGAAATCAAGCGCCTTGAAGAAATGTTCGGCGGTATCAAGGATATGACAACCGCACCGGGCATGATTGTCTTGATTGATCCAAAATCTGAGCACATTGCGCACGCTGAAGCACGCATGCTCAAGATTCCTGTAGTAGCACTTGCAAACTCTGACTGTGATGTAAGCAACATTGCATATCCAATTCCAGGAAGCGATGCCAACGTTGCAGTTATTACCTACGTGTTGGAGCAATTGACCAAGGCATACCAAACCGGTGCAGCACAGGCACCAAAAAAGACCGCACCTGCAGCACGCACTACAGAGCGTACTGAAGGACGCCGTTTGCCACGTGCACCTCGCGCATAGTTTTGTATACTACATAACTGTGTATACGGGTTTTAGTCATTAACTTTTTTTGTCATGTCAGTATCTGTTGAAGCTATCAAACAATTACGAGATCAAACCGGTTTACCAATGGGGCAGTGCAAAGAGGCACTGGAGGCATCAAACGGTGATGTCGCACAGGCATTGGAATATCTCAAAGAGAAGGGTGCAGTTATTGCATCAAAAAAATCAGATCGCAGTTTAGGTGCGGGTTCTATTCAGGCGTATGTGCACGGACACGGTGCAATCGCCGCACTTGCAGAATTGCAATGCGAAACTGACTTCGTAGCGCGTAACCCAGAGTTTCAGGAGATTGCAAAAGATATTGCGATGCAGGTTGCGGCAACAGACGATGAAACACTTGCTGGTGGTGCAGAAGCATTGCTTGCACAGCCATTTTTTAAAAATCCCGACATCACGATTGCACAGTTGATTGAAGGTGCGGTGCAGAAATTCGGTGAGCGCACAGAGCTCGGCCGTTTCATCAAGTACACGGTGTAATAGTGGCGCGCTTTTCGCACGCATGTCATCATTATGTTCATGACGACACTTCTCTGCATCTGTGTTGGTTCTCTGCTTGGTATCTGTGGGTTGTATGTTTTTAAGTATTGGGAACACAAGCGCGGGCATGATTCTTTTTTGACGCACCTCTTGCAACGATGGTCACCACCTGTTGAGGCGTGGTATCGCCGTGTGGTGGCGCGCGTGTCGTATGCAGGGCACACCGTGCGCACATTTGTGATGGGATTTGCGCATTTTGTTGCCATGAAAGCAACGATGCTTGCGCGCGCCGTCGTTACGGTCATCGGAGCACACATGATTCATGTGGCGCGCGGGGAGAAATTAGTGGCGGAGGGCAAAATCCCGTCAAAGTATTTTTCACTTTTGCATCGCCACAAAAAATCTTTGAAAGAAACCGACGTGCCGAGCGCGTTGACGCGCTCGGCAATCCCGAAACGCGTGCGTGTGCAGGCTGTTGAAGAGCCAGTGTACGGGGATGGCGAAATTGCATCAACACAGGTAGAATAAGGGCAACTGTCGGTTTTTTCAGTCATAGCCGATAGACAGTTATGTTCGCCGCCTTAGCTCAGTTGGTAGAGCAACGGTTTTGTAAACCGTAGGTCCCCGGTTCAAGCCCGGGAGGCGGCTCCAGAATAGTTATGTCCGACACGGAGCACCGAAAGGAATACCAGCATCCGCTTACTGCCGCTATTCGCGACTGTGTGCGGATTTTTTCGTCTATGGGATTCTCTGTGGCGAGTGGTCCTGAGGTAGAGGACGAATGGCACAACTTCACCGCATTGAACGTGCCACAAGATCACCCAGCACGTGATATGCAAGATACTTTCTGGTTGCCCGATGGTCGTGTGATGCGCACGCACACATCACCAGTACAGATTCGCTACATGGAAACGCACGAGCCACCCATTCGTATTATTGCGCCCGGCAAAGTGTTTCGTAATGAAGCAACTGACATGACACACGAAGCACAGTTCTATCAACTTGAAGGGCTGGTGATCGCGCCGGATGTTACATTGGCGCACTTGAAGGGCACATTGGAAACGTTCTTCAAAGAGTTTTTCAAAGGTGGTGTGGAGGTGCGTTTGCGCCCAAGTTTTTTTGGTTTTACAGAACCATCGGTGGAAGTGGATATGCGTTTGTCAGGAGATAACGTGCCAGAAAAATTGCGCAATCGCTGGATTGAGGTGATGGGTGCGGGTATGGTACATCCAAAGGTGCTCAACAGCGCAGGGATTGATCCGAAGCGGTTTCAAGGATTTGCGTTTGGCGTTGGCTTGGAGCGTTTGTGTATGTTGCGATGGGGTATTGATGATATACGTGTGTTCCACCAAGGTGATATTCGCTTACCTATGCAGTTTCCCACACAACAGGACTAAAAAATTCTAATACTATCGGGATGAAGATTTCACGCAATTGGTTACAAACATTTTTTGAAAAGGCATTGCCAGATGCAGAAGTATTAGAGCGTACGCTTACGTTTGGTGCATTTGAAATTGAAGGTGTGGAGCGTGTGGGTGATGATGACATTCTTGATGTGAAGGTGTTGCCGAATCGTGCGCACGACTGTCTGTCACATCGTGGTATTGCAAAAGAACTGGCAACACTGCTTGCATTGCCAATGCAACGTGATCCACTGCGTGAACCAGAGCCGGTGCTCGAAGCGTTCGGTGATTTTGCGGTATCAGTGGAAAAAAGTGAGGCGTGTCCGGTGTATCACGGTATGCGCATAACGGGTGTGCGCGTGGGTGAATCACCGGCATGGTTGCGCCAGCGTCTAGAGTCTGTGGGGCAACGTTCAATCAATAACGTGGTGGATGCAACGAACTTCGTCATGCTTGAACTCGGACAGCCACTGCACGCATTTGCTGCAGATAAAATTGCGGACGGAAGCAATGGCAAAGCACTTGGCGTGCGCATGGCGCACGCAGGAGAGGAAATAACCGTGCTCGGTGGTACGTCGTACACACTGACAGATGCGATGCAGGTGATTGTTGATGGTACGACTGATGTTGCACTCGGTATTGCGGGTGTAAAAGGAGGCACGGTGGCGGAAGTAGATGCACAGACAACCGATATTATTTTGGAATCAGCAAAGTTTCATCCCACACTCACACGCAAAACAGCACAGGCGTTGAAATTGCGCACGGATGCATCGTACCGATTTGAAAATGAAATTCCCGATGAGTTGCCTGCCTATGCGCTCAATGCACTTGCGACACTTATCAAAGATAGTGCGGGTGGTGAAATTACTGCGTACGCCGGTGTGGTGCGACAGCGTGCACCACTGCCATTTAAAATTGGTGTATCTGCGCGTGAAGTACAGCAGATGCTCGGCGTCGCTGTGTCTGATGACACACTGGAATCTATCTTACAGCGCTATGGTTTTGCATATGAAAAGATAACAGATGCGCGTGCGCGATTGGTGGAGTGTGCGCGTTCGGTCATTGGTGCTCCGTACAAACGTCTTGCGCGTATTCGTTTTGATACACCAGAGGCATTCAACTGCTCGTCGTTGACGGCGTGGTGTGCATTGGAAGCGGGGTGGTCCATCACCATTGCACGCATTGCCATTGATCAGTTCATGTACATGGAGGCAATCACCGAAGCAGAATTACAACCCGGTGATTTTGTATTCACAAATACTGGAGAGGAGCGCACAAAAGATGGTGAGATGTACTCGGCAGTGTTGGATAGTGTTGTACGTGACGTGGCTATTCGCACTGAAACACTTGAGTATATGCCAGGGACGAATGTGGGGCATGGAGTGGACCATGTGGGTATCTACGCTGGCGATGGCAAGATTGTGCATGCAGGTTCTGCTGCCGGTGGTGTGGTTGAAGAAATACTTGCTGACAGCGCAACATTTACTCATGAAAAATGGTATCGTCGTTTAATAACACATGATGAGACACGCTTTGTCATTACAGTGCCATTTGAACGTTTGGATATGCGTTTGCCCGCAGATGTCATTGAAGAAATTGGGCGTGTGTATGGCTATGAAAACATTGCGAGCGCTCCTTTGCCCGATGTGGTGGGTGCACCTGAAGCACCGGCGCTCTTTGATGCATGTGCAGTAGTGCGTCAGACACTTGCTTCTAAGGGGTTTGTGGAAGTGTATTCGTATACGCTCCGCGATACAGGAAAACGTGCACTACTCAATGCATTGGCAGAAGACAAACTATTTTTGCGTGAGAATTTGCGCGATGGTGTGACGGAGGCTCTCACACAGGGTGAATACCACGCACCCTTTTTGGGCGTATCGGATGTGTTGGTATATGAAATTGGTACGGTGTTTGATGCAGAGCAGGAATACACGCACGTGTGTGTTGGCGTGCGCCTAGGGGCACCAGCGAAACGGAGTCCACGCACCAACGCATTGCTTCTGGAGGTGAAGGATGCGCTGCAGGATGCGCTCGGTGTGCAGTTGGATGTTGCCATTGGTGAAGAAACACTGGAGTTTGATGTGGGGAATGCAATTACAGGAAAAACATACACACGTCCGTCGTATGTACCTGTTGCACTGGATGCGCAGTACACGGCGCCATCAGCATATCCGTTTGTATTGCGTGATATTGCTGTGTGGATTCCAGATGGCGCAGGCACGGGCGACGATGTAGTTGCGGTGATTCGTGCACACGCCGGTGCATTGTATGTGCGCGCAGACATGTTTGATACTTTTGCAAAAGAGGGACGCACCTCATATGCGTATCACATTGTGTTTCAATCGCGTGAAAAAACACTCACCGATGTAGAAATTGGTGTCATCATGGATGCGATTACGAGCGATCTTAATAGTCGAGAAGGGTGGGAGGTGCGCTAACGTATGACGCCATTGTTTCAAAGCCAGTATAGTGATGATGTGCCAGAAGTATGGCGTCCGCGTGCATGTAGTATCGCCAATGTGCGCATGGTGTTGGTATCGCGCGGAGACGATGTATCCACCATGGCGGATTTGATTGCAGAGGGGGAGAGCATGAACGGATTTGGTCCGCGCGGGTGGGTACATGATGCGTTGGTATTTTTATTACACAATCATGGTGTGCCTGCGTATCGTGAAGAGTTTCGCAGTCGTGATGACGCGCACGCTGAAGTATTGATGCGTGTAGGTGTAGAGAAAATCCGTGAGAGTGTGCGTGCAGGCCATCCTGTTATGGTGTCGTTGCAAAAAGAAAATGGTTCGTATCACACCGTGTTGGTGTATGAGGTAACCGACGATGGTTTTGTGTACCACGACCCCGAAGTTGGTCCATCACAGAGTGTTTCAGAGGAGGTGTTTTTGAAACAATGGAAACGATTGGCGATTTTTACCTACTAAAAGTGGAAGCGCCGCGACTCAGGGAGTCGCGGCGCACTTTTATCGGAGTTTTACTTTTATTTCCCGTTCGGACTCATACTTGCGTCCGTTGGGGGCGGTGGCGGTGAAGTAGATGATGACGCGGTTGTACCCATTTTGGGTACAGAGCGCGTGGATATCACGGGACGTGTTGTACGCGTACAGCTTTAACCGCTTGCGCACTTCAGCACCCATGCGTGGCGTGTCAAAGTTAGCATACTGCTGAATTGTCCGCTCCACCATCTTTTGAATGAAATCCTCCCCCTCGGTGAAGGGGTAGGCATGCAGATTCCCCATTTCCTCCTCTCCTTTTTGTAGAACGTGTCTGATGCCACAGTACGCTCTCTGTGTCACGCGGTCAACAGCGTATGTGTTATGTGGGGTCCGAAGGTCCCTCGCGGGGATCCGAATCCCAAGCCAGATTCCGGCGTTTTTTTGGCATTTTCGTGTGGACAGTAAACACCAAAATCCTATTGTTTTTCAAGCACTTTTTTGCTATTCTAGGTGCATACTACAATACATTTTTCCGCACTATGGCACGCAAGAAAGACGAAAAGAAAAGCACAGGGACAAGCGGTTATACAGCGCAAGATATTACTGTTCTTGAGGGTCTTGATCCGGTGCGTAAGCGTCCGGGCATGTACATTGGTACAACGGGTCTGGATGGTTTGCACCACCTCATTTGGGAAGTATTTGATAACTCACGCGATGAAGCGATGGGGAATCATGCCGATGATATTGAAATTGCACTGCTTCCGAATAATCACATTCGTGTCATAGACAACGGTCGTGGTATTCCGGTTGATGTACACAAACAAACAAAAGTGTCTGCACTTGAGACAATTATGACAACACTCCACGCAGGAGGAAAGTTCGGCGGTGAGGGTTACAAAGTGTCGGGTGGTTTGCACGGTGTGGGTGTATCAGTGGTCAACGCACTCTCCACGTATGTGCGTGCCGATGTGTGGCGCGATGGTGGCCATTTTTCTCAAGAATACGAACGAGGTAAGCCAAAAGGAAAAATAAAAAAGATTAGTGCATCAAAAGAGCATGGTACGGCGATTTTGTTTTCAGCCGACCCCGATATTTTTCCAGAAATAAAATATAACTTTGAACGTATTGTGAATCACTTGCGTCAGCAGGCGTATTTGGTGCGCGGTTTGCGCATTTCAGTCATTGATGCGCGCGAGGTAACCGAGAAAATTGATTTGGATGAAGTGCGGTATCTCCGCACGCTCGGCTTGGAAGCACCATCCATGACGTTTTATTTTGAAGGTGGTTTGGTGTCATTCATTCGTCATCAGAATGAATTTGAAAAGGTGCTCCACAAATCTATTTTTTATGTTGAGAAAGATCAAGATGACGTGCACGTAGAAATTGCATTGCAGTACGGTGATGATGTGACCGACAATATCTATGCATTTGCCAACAACACGTATAACTCTGAAGGGGGTACGCACATTACTGGTTTCAAAACAGCACTGACGCGCACCATCAACACGTATGCAAAGAAAGCAGGATTGGTAAAAGAATCAGACGGACCATTTTCAGGTGATGACGTATTGGAAGGTTTGACGGCAGTAGTGTCGGTGAAGTTGCGCGAGATTCAATTTGAGGGACAGACAAAAGCAAAACTCGGTTCTGTGGAGGCGCGTAGTGCAACGGAAACCGTGTTTGGTGAGGCCTTTGCTACGTTCTTGGAAGAAAAACCTGACGAAGCGAAAGCAATCATCAATAAAGTGGTGCTCGCGCTCCGCGCTCGCAAAGCCGCAAAAGCCGCAAAAGACAGTATTTTGCGCAAAGGTGCATTGGACGGCATGACATTGCCAGGAAAACTTGCGGATTGTCAGACAAAAGATGCGTCAGAGTCAGAAATCTTTATTGTGGAGGGTGAATCAGCGGGTGGTACTGCAAAGACCGGCCGTGACCGTCGCACGCAAGCGGTGTTGCCGTTGCGTGGAAAGATTCTTAACGTGGAGCGCGCACGTCTTGACCGCATGCTTGCTTCAGAGCAAATCAAAAACTTGGTGGTCGCACTCGGTGCTGCTATCGCCGATACGTTTGATATTACAAAGTTGCGCTATCACAAAATTGTTATTGCCACAGACGCCGACGTGGACGGTGCGCACATTCGCACATTGTTGCTGACCTTTTTCTATCGCTACTTCCGTCCGGTGGTGGATGGTGGCTATCTCTACATTGCGCAACCGCCGTTGTATAAAATTAAGCGTGGCAAAGAATTGTTGTACTTCTATACCGAAGAAGAAAAGAATCAGTTTTTGAAACGTGAAGGTATTGATGCATCTGCTGTTGAAGAAACCACTGAAGGGGAGGAGGGAGATATGGATGCAGAGGTGGTAGCAGACGTAGAGGAGACGGAGGATGATGCAAAGAAGAAAAAGGATACAAAAGGTGCGCCAAAATTGTCTATTCAGCGATACAAAGGTCTTGGTGAAATGAATGCAGAGGAGTTATGGGAGACGACAATGGATCCTGCACGCCGTATTCTCAAGCAGGTAACTGTGGAGGATGCACAGGAAGCAGACAGAATTTTTGATATTCTCATGGGTACTGATGTGCCATCACGCAAAGCGTTTATTCAGAGTAATGCGCGCATGGCGAATATTGATATCTAAAAGTAGGGTACAGGGTACAGTTCACAGGGAACAGAAAAGAAGAGCCCGAAACGCCAATGGCGTTTCGGGCTCTAGTCATTTCGGTCTTGAAGTCACACACAACAGAGGGCTTGACAGAGGCGATTTTTTAGTATACAATCGCTGGACGTCAAATTTGTGGTGGTTCACATTGCCTTACTCCATAAGGCCAAAACACATTTTGGCAGTTAGTATTTTATACACATTATTTCACACATATTATGGAACTTCTTACAGCTCCAAAAAACACAGCAAAGCATGTAGTGCTCAAAGTATTGAGCGTTATTGGTGCTTTGACGGTGATTATTGGTATCGCATGGGTTGGCATCCGTGGACTCTCACTTTTCCCAAATGTGGGTAGTTTTCTTGCTAACGCTATTGCGGGTGTTCGTGCAGTATTCGTACCTGCAGAGCGCATCATTATTAGCACGGTAGACAGCCAAATTGTTGCCAACAAACCATTTACGCTCAACTGGGAGCACCGTGGTAAGGCCGGCTCTGGTATGTACACCTTCTCATACGAATGTCGCGATAACGTCTTTTTGGCGACGATGAATGCAGGTGCACGAACTACTATCTTCTGTGATACCGAAGCACCCGTTGGTGAAGCAACACAGCTTTCACTTGTTGCCATTGGCGCTGTTGAAGATATCACTGAAGTACCGGTAACCGTTACCTACAAAAAGAATGGTAGTGTACTCGGCACCGTACAAGGCAACGCACGCATCATGGTGCAAGCACAGTACCTAGACACGGGCACCAGCACAACCACCACAGACACTACTTCTGCACCTGATACATCATCAGATGCACCAACAGGCACCACAGGTGCTACACAGCCAGTACGTTACATGACGGTTCCTGTCATTACACAGCCGTTGTCAGATCCAAACGGTGACATTGATCTTGTCGTTCGTGTGCTTGATTACGGATTGGTAGATCGCTCAACAGGCGTATTTACCGAGAAGGATGAGTTGCCACGCCGTTTGCCATCAGGTACGTACGCCGCAATTCGTTTTGAGGTGAAGAACATTGGTACGAAGGAGAGTGGCGAGTGGGAGTTTGAAGCAGAGCTTCCTACATCACCATCATACACATACAAAGCAGATGACCAGCAGTCATTGTTCCCTGGCGATAAAATTACCTACACACTCGGCTTTGACCGCGTACGCAACGCAGATGAGGATGACTTCACTATTACCGTTGATCCAGATGATGACATTGATGAGAGCAACGAGCGTAATAACGAAATTGACGGCACGGTAGAGATTGATCGATAACGTAGTTTTACACGACGACGTATGACATACCACGTACACAACAGCACACACGTTACCACCGACTTCATGTCGGTGCTTCGTGCGCACCCATTTTTGATGAGTGTGTTGTGGGTTGGTATGTTCTCACTATTGCTCTTGCTTTCACTCGCACTCGGCATTATGCCGGAGCTTGATCGCGACGAGGCGGATGCGGAGATTGCAGGTACAGCTACCGCTATGGTGCATGCACAAGCTGTACCACAGAACGCCGTGGCACCTGTAACGTCAGTACAGCCACAGCGCATTATCGTTGAGCGCCTTGGCATTGATGCCGTTGTGCTTAACCCAGAAAGCCGCGATATCGCAACATTGGATAACGCATTGCTCTCGGGTGTAGTACATTACCCAGGCTCTGCGCACATGGAGGAAGAGGGAAATGTGTTCCTTTTCGGACACTCAACTGGTTTCCGTGTGGTACAGAATCAGGCGTTCAAGGCATTTAATGGCCTCAAGAATGCACAGGCGGGCGACCTCGTGCGTGTGCACACCGACAGCAAGGAGTACGTCTATCGTGTTACCCATGTCTCATTGGTGGATGCGGAGGATACCACGGTACAGCTTGCCCGCACGGGTAAGAAATTGACCTTGGTAACCTGCAATTCCTTCGGTGCAAAGGAGGAGCGCCACATGGTTGAGGCCGAATTTGTGGGCAGTTATGACCTGCCTGCAACCCAAGGGTAAGTATTGACTTATTTTATCAAGTATTATATAATAATAGGACGTTTAATAAGCATTATTCGTGGATTTATACAACGTTATGACATCACCTATGAACATCATTTCAACAAAGACAGCCAAAGCGCTCACCATCAGCGTGTCGCTTTTCATTGCAGTGCTCGCAATTGCAGCGCCGCTTTCAAGTGCCGCACCAGACAGTGCTTCGGTTTCAACTGCATCATCTGATGCGGGTTCTGTAAGCACCAAGAGCACAAAGTCAGGAGGTGCTGGTACTGCAGACACAACGTCAAAATCCACGACCATCACCACATCAGGCGGTGGCATCAAATCTTCTGGCGGTTCAACCGGTACGAAAGAAGAGCCACAGAACGTGGTGTGTCCTACACCAACAACAGATGCAGAAATGCGCGCCATTCGCGACAAGGTAAAGATTGTGAACTGGAACCTTGCCGAAGGTAGCGTTACACTTCGCAACAACAACAACTGTGACGTACCTATCGCAGTCATGGCGTACAAGGTGTACAGCGAGCAGAACCCACAGAGTGGTCAAACATTGTTTGAGCGCCAGCTTGCAGTATTGCCTGCACACAGCGGTCCTATCACCTTTGATATCAACGTACCGTCATGTCGTTACCAGTTTGACGCGGTTATTTTCCCTGGACTTCCATACACACCTGCACGTCTCATTAGGGGTCAAATCAACTTTGATCTTCCTGTGTGTGAACGCGCAGAACCAGAAGTACCTGCATGTCCGTTTACTCCAGACGATGGTACGGTGGTTGTATTCTCACAAGACACAAACGTCTACCTTGCATCATCTCCTGCATCACGCCATGTGATTGGTCCGATGCACACAACACTTACACCAGGTACCTACACCGTGAAAACATTTTCATGGGATGGTTACAATGGTCGCGGTAGCGTTGAGCAATTGCACGAGCAGTGGAATGCAGTCGTAAAGAATGCAGGTGGCGCAACACTCGGTGTTGCCGGTGCAACAACTGATCTCGCAGACCGTGTGCGTGAAGCATCACGTTTGGACACATTCGTAAACGCATTTACGCTCACACAAAATGCAACGCAGATTTTTGCTGAGCACGCATTCCCAACAGACACATCAAGCGCAAACAGCGTGGTACCTGTGTGTGCGGCATTCAAGCGCACCAATGGTCCTGCAGAACCTGCAACACTTACGGTCATCAAGAACGTTATCAACGATGATGGTGGTCTTGCAGAAGCAAGTGACTTCGCATTGTTTGTAAACAATGCATCAGTACAGAGTGGTGCAACAAATGAATTTACACCAGGTACCTACACTGTGCACGAAACAATGCACCCTGGTTACACCATGGTTGGCATTTCAGGTGATTGTTCTGCAAATGGACAGGTAACACTCGCCGCAGGTGATCACAAAGTGTGTTACATCACCAATGATGACAATCCTGCAAACCCAGGCAGCATCACCGTTATCAAAAACGTTATCAACGACGATGGTGGTATGGCAGAGGCAAGCGACTTCGCATTGTACGTACACAACGCACGTGTAGAGAGTGGTGCGACAAACCAAATTGCACCGGGTACCTACACTGTTCGTGAAGATCAGCTTCTAGGTTACGCACTTGTCGGTATTTCAGGTGACTGTGCTGCAAACGGAACAGTGACGGTTGCTGCAGGACAGCACAAGGTGTGTTACATCACCAACGACGACATGGTTGTTGCACCAGAGCGCGCAACGCTTACCGTCATCAAGCAGGTTATCAATGACGATGGTGGTACTGCAGAAGCAACTGATTTTCCACTTTTCATTGGTCCTACACAAGTACAGCACGGTGTTGCACATGACGTAACGCCAGGTACCTACACGGTATCTGAAACTCAGCTTCCAGATTACCGATTTGTAGGATTTTCAGGTGACTGTTCTGCGGATGGAACCGTGACGATTGCCAATGGTGATCACAAGACCTGTATCCTTACCAACGACGACCGCGCTATTGGTGGTCCGGGCGGTAACCGTGCATCTATTACTCTTATCAAAGAAGTTATCAATGATGATGGCGGCACTGCCGAAGTATCTGACTTTGAACTCTTTATTAGCTCTCAGACATACGATGCGCGCGTACCGATGACCAGTGGTGTCGCACGCGCCTTTGTACCGGGCACATACACAGCAAGCGAAATCAACCTTCCGGGTTATGTTGCAGGCGCATGGGGAGGTGATTGTGCAGCTGATGGTTCTGTCACGCTTGCTGCAGGACAGCACAAGGTATGTCGCATCGTCAACGATGACACACCAATTACAGGTGCTGTAGCACGTTTGACACTCATCAAGACCGTTATCAATGACAATGGTGGTACACGCACCGTATCTGACTTCCACCTCTTTGTGGATGAGACAGAAGTGCTCAGTGGTGATACCAACGTATTCACACCTGGTGCGTACACTGTTCGTGAAATCCAACTTCCTGGCTATACCGCAAGTGATTGGACAGGTGATTGTTCTGCAAATGGACAGGTAACACTTGCCGCAGGTGACAACAAGGTATGTCGCATTACCAACAACGACACCAACGGAGGTGGCGGAGGCGGTGGCGGAGGCGGCGGTGGTGGCGGAGGCGGTAGCCGACGCCCACGCGTAGCGCTCTTCTCTGATCCTGAAATCTTGGGTGCGTCAATTTCTTTGACTCAGGTTCCGTACACAGGTCTTGGTACCAGCATCGCACAAATCGTACTCTTCATTATCGGTCTCGTAGCATTGTCAGGTGGCGCGGTCTACGTATTCGTACGTCGTCGCTTCCCACAGATTGCTGCACAAGCACGCATCATGCACGAAGAAACAGTTATGCCCGTACAGCGTACGACAGTTGCCGCACCACGCATCAACTACGATGACTTGGACACGGTGGTAACAGAAGACGAAGCAGTTGATGAATTCGCATCATACGATGAGTACACAACTGACGCAGCTGACGTTGCACCAGCAGTGGCATACGCACCTGCAAATCTTCCAACAGCACCAGCGCCTGTCACCGTTGCATCAGTGGTACAGCACTCACCAGCAGTACGTGCAGTTGCACAGCACCAACAGGAAAAGCGTGCAACAGCAGTATCATTGGCACGCTTGCAAGGTGTTGCGCGTAACGCGCAAGCACTTATCTCAGATGATGGCATGAAGCTTATTGTGGCATCAGCAGAAGGTAACGAGCAGAAGGCAACAGAGCGTCTCAACGCAGTTATTGATGTTGCCAAGACACGGTACCCACGTGAAGATGGCTGGCTCGTACTTGATGCAGGTCGTATTCGCGAATCACTCTTCATCTCAATTCTTTCAACGGTTCCGCTCTTCATTGAGTGGATGGTACGCGGGGAAGATCGCAACATGTTTGCATTCTTGCGCATGCTTAAATCACAAGATCAGCCAATTGCAGATTTCATCCGCAAGGTGGTTGCAGAATTGGACAACGCGCACCGTGCACGTCTTGAAGGTACCAACGATATTGCCGTTGATCCGCACGTTGCAGAAGTAACCTATCACTTGAGCACTCGTGATTTGGAAACTATCATCAGCGAACTCTTGGTAGGTGTTGATGAACGCTACGACTCAGCATTCACGTCAGTACGTCTCGCATTGACGCGCGTATTGGACATCGTTAAATCAAATCAGTTTTCTCGCATCGGAGGCACGTACGCCTTTGAACGCGGGGACGTTGAGGCGTAACGCCTTGCCGTCGGCAAAAAATCCCCCGCTTTCACGGGGGATTTTTTGTATTCCATGCCTGATTGTGCTACTATAGCGCACGTTATTAACCAATAACAACTGGATATGTACAACTTGAAAAAAGGTGGTGCAGGTGTGATTGTGCTCATCATCGTTGTGCTTCTCATTCTTGCTGGTGTTCTCTTTTACACAAATCAGAACGATTCAGCAGAAGTCATTGAAGACGCAACAATGGAGACAGCATCTGACACTCCGGAAGTACAGGGTGCAAGCGTTACCGCAGAACCTCTCGTAGGTGACGCAGTAGAAGAAGCTCCTGCAACTGAAGGTGCAGCAGAAGTTTCTGCAGAAGGTGCAGCAAACTAAATTGCGCACATAAAAAAATCCTCCGACACGTCGGGGGATTTTTTTTGTTTTCTGCCCGACTGGGACAGTCGGGCGGGCTTCATGCATTTTTCCTTTATTTCTGTATACTGTCTGCTGTATGTCACTATCGCTCGGCATTGTAGGGCTTCCAAACGTGGGGAAATCCACGCTTTTTAATGCACTCACCAAACAAACTGTTCCCGCTGCCAATTACCCGTTTTGTACCATTGATCCATCTGTCGGTATTGTGCGGGTGCCGGATCCACGTCTTGATGTGCTCACCACGCTCTCACAGTCAGAACAAACTATTCCTGCAGTGGTGCAATTCGTAGACATTGCAGGACTCGTGGCGGGCGCGTCAGAAGGGCAAGGGCTCGGCAATCAATTTCTTGCACACATTCGCGAGGTAGATGCTATTGCGCACGTTGTACGCATTTTTGAAGACGACGATGTGTTGCACGTCGCAGGTTCAATACATCCATTGCGTGATATTGAAGTTATCAACCTTGAACTTATTCTTGCAGATATGCAGGTGGTGACAAAACGCCTCGGTTCCGTTGAAAAAGAAGTCCGCGCAGGAGATAAGAATGCAAAAACAGAGCAGTCAGCATTGCAAAAAATTAAAGTGGAATTGGAAGCGGAGCGCATGGCATCACACGCAGTTCTTACCGAGGAAGAAGCAGATGCTGCACGTCTATTGAATTTGCTGACGATGAAAAAGATGCTGTACGTATTGAACACCAAGACCGGTGGCGTCAATCTAGATGAGCACAAAGACGATCGTTGGGAGGCACTCATGGCGTTTTTTGAAAAAGAGCAGGCGCAGTACGTTATCGTTGATGCCAATACAGAAGGGGAGCTCAATGCACTGGATGTTGCGGAGCGCGAAACTATGCGTGGCGAGCTCGGTGTGCGTGGCGGTATTGATGCACTTATCGTTGCGGGGTATGCACTGTTGGATTTGATTACCTTTTTGACAACCGGAGAGAAAGAGACGCGTGCGTGGACAACGAAGCGCGGATCAACGGCACCGCAGGCAGGGCGATCTATTCACTCGGATTTTGAGCAGAAATTTATTCGCGCTGAAGTAGTATTTTGGAAAGATTTAATGGATGCGGGTTCGTATGCTGTCGCGCGTGAAAAAGGGCTCGTGCGCACAGAAGGGAAAGAGTACATCGTACAAGACGGCGATGTTATAGAGTTTCGGGTATAAAAAAAGGGGCGTTCGCATCGCGAACGCCCCCCGTCGTCTCCTTTGTGTTTTACACTAGGTCATGGTGCACTCTCCTTTCCAGGGGGTGCTTGCGGGTGGTTTTGCCCCATTAGTGGGCTGTGGTGGATGGGGCCTACGGCGGCGCCTCTCACCAACACCGTGGCGGGGCAAAACGTCTGGAGTAATTTTATCACGGTGGGTATATTTGTCAAGTAGTCCACAACGCGCGGTGCCACTGACGCTGTATGGTGCTATACTGCGTTACTATTGGCCCTAATACTTTATTTATGGAACCCAACGACAAACCAAAAATGACCCCGAAGGATTTCTTCGTCTATCTTGGTACGGCAATTTCATTGTACGTGTCAGCAGGCGCACTCCTCGCATTACTTTTCAGCATCATCAACAAAGTTGTGCCTGATGCACTCATGCCGTACTACGCTTCAACGTGGGCAACGGGCGGTATGCGCTTCGCCATTGCAACACTGCTCGTTTCGTTTCCACTGTACCTCGTTCTGTCGTGGTTCATTCGTACTGACATTGCGCGCAATGTCGCAAAGTACCACCTCGCCATTCGTAAATGGTTTGTGTACCTCACGTTGTTTGCCGCAGGCGCAACGATTGCTGGCGATCTCATCGCACTCGTCAATACATACCTCGGTGGTGAAGTGTCCGCACGTTTCATGTGGAAGATGCTGTCAGTGCTTGTTGTTGCGGGCTCAATCTTCGCGTACTACTTCTATGATTTGAAGCGCGCCGTATCAAACAACACGCAGGTGAATAAGCCACTGATTGCGGTGGCGATTCTCGGTGTGTTGGGCGCTATTGTTGCCGGCTTCGTAGTCGTTGGTTCTCCTGCAACAATTCGCGCACTTCGTTTTGATGAACAGCGTGTCAATGATTTGCAGAGCATTCAGTGGCAATTAATTGATTATTATCAACGTCGTGGCGCATTGCCTGAAACGCTCGCACTTTTGAAAGATGACATTTCTGGCTTCCATGTGCCGGTAGATCCAGAAACACATGAGGAATATGAGTACACACGCACCAGTGCGAGCGGTAGCCATTCATTTGAACTCTGTGCGGTATTCAACCGTGCAGATACAACAGCGGAATCAGACATGTATCGAGATCCGTGGTCAGGTAACTTTGCACACGAAGCAGGCCACACGTGTTTTACGCGCACTGTTGATCCGCTTGCGTACCCACTCCTAAAGCAATAATGATGCCTCGCCATGGAGGGATACAATCACAAAGAGATAGAAGAGAAGTGGAAAGAGCGTTGGGCGCAGACGCATGCGTATCAGGTAGCAGCGGACAGTGACAAACCGAAATACTACACACTTGTTGAGTTTCCGTATCCATCGGGCAATTTACACGTGGGACATTGGTACGCATTTGCGGTGCCGGATATTTTTGCGCGCTATCAACGCATGCATGGTTTCAATGTACTCTTTCCGATTGGATTCGATGCGTTTGGCTTGCCTGCAGAAAATGCCGCAATAAAACACAATCTCAATCCGCGCGAGTGGACGTTGAAAAATATGGAGTACATGCGTCACCAGTTGGAGTCTATGGGCGCATCGTTTGATTGGTCGCGTGAAGTAAGCACCTGCGATCCATCATATTATCGCTGGACGCAATGGCTCTTTTTAAAATTATTTGATGCAGGGTTGGCGTATCAAAAAGAAACAAGTGTAAACTGGTGTCCATCGTGCAAAACTGTGCTTGCCAATGAACAGGTGATTGCGGGTGTGTGTGAACGTTGTGGTACGGAAGTGGAGAAACGCTCTATGCGTCAATGGAATCTCAAAATTACCGAGTACGCGCCGCGCCTACTGACTGATTTGGAAGGCGTTGGCTACCCTGAACCAATTAAAGAAGCACAGCGCAATTGGATTGGTGAGTCGCGCGGCGCTGAACTTTCGTTTGCACTTGCCGACAGAGAAGCATCTGTGCGCGTGTTTACCACGCGCCCCGACACACTGTTTGGTGTTACATACCTCGTACTTGCACCTGAACACCCATTACTTGCAGAGATGCGCTCGCAGATTGCCAACATAGAGGATGTAGATGCATACGTACAAACCGCTTCAAAAAAATCAGAAATGGATCGCATTGCTGAAGGTCGCGAAAAAACAGGCGTGCGTCTGGAAGGTATTGATGCGGTGCATCCAATAACGGGCGCGCGTCTGCCGATATATAGTGCTGACTACGTGCTTAGTACATATGGCACGGGTGCAATTATGGCAGTGCCTGCACATGACGAACGTGATGCACAATTTGCTGAAACATTTGGTTTGCCATCAATCGCCGTACTTACCGACGAGAATGTGCTCATCAATTCAGAAAATTTTTCAGGATTACATAGTGATGATGCAAAAGAGAAAATCACAACAGCGGTTGGTGGGGAAATGAAAACAACGTACCGCATGCGTGATTGGGTGGTGTCACGTCAGCGTTACTGGGGCTGTCCCATTCCTATTATTCATTGCGCGACGTGCGGTGCAGTGCGCGTACCCGATGCGCAACTGCCGGTGGTGCTTCCAGAGATTGATGATTATCTTCCTGCAGGTGATGGGCAATCACCATTGGCAAAAGCAGATGCGTGGGTGCAGGTTGCCTGTCCTTCATGCGGTGGTGATGCGCGCCGTGAGACCGACACATTGGATACATTTGTTGATTCATCATGGTACTTTTTGCGCTATACCGATCCACACAACCACACAGAGTTTGCAAGCAAAGAGCAACAAGAGCGCTGGATGCCGATTGATTTTTATTCCGGTGGTGCCGAACACACCACGATGCACTTGCTCTATTCGCGTTTCTTCCACAAAGCGCTTTTTGATGCGGGTTTGGTCACAACTGCAGAGCCCTACCAGCACCGTATGAATCGCGGATTGATTCTCGGTCCTGACGGCAACAAAATGAGCAAGTCAAAAGGCAATGTGGCTGACCCCGACGAGTACGTGCGCACACTCGGCGCTGATACGGTGCGCATGTATCTTGCATTTATTGGTCCATACAATGAAGTCGGCTCGTATCCATGGAACCCTGACGCCATTGTGGGTGTGCGCCGTTTTCTTGAGCGCGTGGTCAAACTATCTGCACGCGTGGGCGAGGGCGCACTTTCAGAAGATGCAACACGTGTTTTGCACGAAACAATAAAGAAAGTAGGTGAAGAAATTGCCAGCCATAAGTTCAACACAGGTGTCTCCGCACTTATGATTTGCGTCAATGCACTTGAGAAAGAAAAAAGCATTCCGCGCGATGCATTTGAGCTCTTTGTAAAGGCGCTCGCACCGTTTGCCCCATTCCTTACCGAGGAGCTCTGGGAGGGGCTCGGAAACACCACATCCGTCCATCAGGAGCCATGGCCTGTCTATGACCCGCAAATACTTGTCAAAAAAGAGATATATGTTATAATCCAAGTCGACGGTAAGGTGAGGGGTAAGGTTCCTGCCGCATCCGGGGTTTCCCAAGAAGACGTTTTGGCCTTGCTATATAAGGATGAACGGCTGATGGGGTATCTGGGAGAAGGTGAGCCAGAGCGTGTGGTATATGTGCCAGACCGGCTTCTTAATATCGTTACACGCAAATCTTGACGCTTTTCACTAACAGTGATATGCTCATAAGCGTATAACCTATAAACGTCCTCCAAAAACATGTCAAAAGTAACCAAAAAAACTACACCAACAAAGGGACGAAGCACGCCCCTTTCTTTTAATCCAAAGCAGGTTACGAAGCGTCTTGTCAGCGCGCTTTCTGATCGTGCATGTGATGTGTTGACAAAGCGCTATGGTCTCGGCGATCGCACGAAGCGCATGACGCTTGAAGCAATTGGTGAACAGTACAGCATTACACGCGAGCGCGTGCGTCAGATTGAAAATTACGCAATCGCAAGCATTCGCAAATCAGAAGCGTACGAGAAAGAGGCGAAAGTATTTGCAGAATTGAAAGAAGCGCTCTTGTTTTATGGTGGCGTTGCATCGGAACAGCATTTTTTGGAGCACCTTTCATCTGATCAAGGTGTGCGCAACCACATTCACTTCATGCTTGTTGTCGGACACTTTTTTGAAAAGCGAAAAGAAGATGAGCACTTCAATCACCGCTGGCACGCTGACTCAACGGTTGCGGTCTGTGTTGAAGACGCATTGCACAAGGTGTGTATGTCCATTGATCGTGAAGATTTGGTATCTGAACAAGAAATTATTTCATCATTCCTTACACACGCAAAAGAACTTACGGATGAGTACAAGTCAGAAGACACTGTGCGCCGTTGGTTGAAACTCTCAAAAGTTATTGGCGAGAACCCATTGGGTGAGTGGGGACACACCGCATCGGCAAACGTTACACCAAAAGGTATTCGTGATTATGCATATCTTGCTATCCGCAATCACGGTTCGCCTCTGCATTTCTCTGAAGTCAGCAAGCGCATCAACGAATTGTTCAACAAGAAGGCACATGTTGCGACAACACACAACGAGCTCATCAAAGACAAGCGTTTTGTGCTCGTTGGTCGCGGTCTCTACGCTCTTTCTGAATGGGGATACGTTGAAGGTGTTGTGCGCGATGTGATTAAGAAGGTATTGAAAGAACATCAAGCACTAACACGCGAGCAGATTATTGATCGCGTACTCAAAGAGCGCTACGTCAAACCAAATACTATTATTGTGAACTTGCAGGACACAAAACATTTCGTCCGCAATCAAGACGGTACATACTCATTGGTCTAATGCCGCACCTATCGCCCCGCCCTCAGCAATGAGGGCGGGGCGATATGCTATTATTGAGAACGTATGAGCGAAATGTTCAGTGCTATATGGCAATCGTTTATGGTGGCGTTTGGGTACCTGCGTATTATGTTCCAATTTGCACCGCTGTGGTTGCCTATTGTGCTTGTGTATGCGGGATGGACGGCATGGATGCGATATCGTCGCGCACTTTTTTTATCGCAAAAAGAAACGACACTACTTGAAGTTCGCGTACCGAAAGAAGTTCAGAAATCACCTTTTGCTATGGAGATGGTACTCAATGCGCTATACAACACAGGCGGTGAATCAACATGGAAAGATAAGTATTGGAATGGTGGCGTGCGACCATGGTTTTCACTTGAGCTCGTATCCATTGAAGGACAGGTACACTTTTTGATTTGGACGTGGAAGAACAATGTCAAAACTATTCAAAACAATATCTACGCGCAATATCCATCAACAGAAGTATTTGAAGTGTCTGATTATACACTCGCGTTTCTCTATGATCCCGATCGTGCCGATATATCAGGAGGTGAGTTCGTGCTCTCAAAGGCCGACCCGTATCCAATAAAGACATACGTAGATTATCGCTTGGATAAAGATCCGAAAGAAGAATTCAAGGTAGACCCTATTGCGCCCGTGCTGGAGTATTTGGGCG
>CAZFMQ010000005.1:0-36045 GCA_964520295.1 uncultured Candidatus Saccharibacteria bacterium | reverse complement strand
TCCTCAGTTCGGATTGAGGTCTGCAACTCGACCTCATGAAGTTGGAATCGCTAGTAATCGTGGGTCAGAATACCACGGTGAATACGTTCTCGAGCCTTGTACTCACCGCCCGCCAAGTCAAAAGAGTCGGGAGTACCCGAAGTTTCCGTTTATCGGGACCGAAGGTAAGCTCGGTAATTAGGGTTAAGGCGTAACAAGGCACGGCTAGCGGAAGCTGGTCGTGGATTTAGTCAAATGACAATCGTCCCTCCACATTGTGGTCGGGATCTAGGTGGTTGATATTGTGTGTCTCAATTGAACACACAATGGATGGGCATCATCCTTAAACAGTGCCTGACGACACTCTGGGAAAGACCGGGGTTAGAGCAGAACAAAAGAAAGAATGTGAAAAAAATCCCCCCGACATGTCGGGGGGATTTTTGTTTGGGGAACAGGAGGAGCACCCGAAGCGCCCAAAGCGCTTCGGGTGCTACGTGCGGAGGCGACGCCTCCGCATGATTGACAAAAGCACCAGTTTGTGATACTATGGAAAGAGGTGCACACTTCAGAAAGGAGGATGTATGCAGGGCTATAATGGGGTGCGCGTACGCATCCCGAACACCCCGCTGGTGCGGGGGATCATCGCCACGGCTAAGGCCGTGGGGGTGTTCATCGCCGCCGCCGCCATGCTGGCCCTTCTTTGGGCTTTCGTGGTCGGAATCTTCGTGCTTTAATTAGCCCGAGAAAAACACTTCTGTTTTTCTCGGGCTGGAAAGGAGGGGAAAACATGATCTTTCTTCGGGAGAACCGTGAGATTGTTGTTCTCACGGTTCTCGTCCTTCTGCTTCTTGTGGTCCTCGTCTGTCGATAGCGTCAGGAGAGAACCCAAACCGCCAACAGCTCTGCTGTGGCGGTTTTTTGTTTTTTTTGGTATAGTTTTCCGCGTTGCTTGTGTGTAGTGTGCACTTGTATGGATTACTATACGTGCGTGGTACTCAAGGAATGCGAGATGACTTCGTTCTCGCGGTCGTGTACAGCTTTCATTTGCGCGCGTAGCTCAGCTGGTAGAGCATTCGACTGATACTCGAAAGGTCCTAGGTTCGACCCCTAGCGCGCGCACTAAAACAACAACCAGAAAGCGAAGCTTTCTGGTTGTATTGTTTTTCCGCGTTGATATACGCACAAGACACTTCGCTTTTTGTGTTATCATGCTTCTCGCTGGTTTGTATGGGCACGTGGCGGAATTGGTATACGCGTACGCTTCAGGAGCGTATGCCGCAAGGCTTAGGAGTTCAAATCTCCTCGTGCCCACTTAGTTCAGAGAGAGCAATTGCTCCACAATACGCTTGACAAAAGTGCTTTTTTCTGATAAGCTCGTGGGCAGGAGATCTTTCAAAACGTTTCAAAAACCTACAGCGGTCGTCCTGGTAATCGGGACGACCGCACAGACAAAGGAGAGCACCATGAAGAGGATTCTCGGTATCATCCTGCTGTTCGTGGCCGCCATTTTGGTGGCACCCGCCATCCAGGCGGTGGAGCTCGTCGAGCTTCCGCACCCCTCGCCCCTGCCGGGTGAGCGGTTCGGGTTCGATACGGCGGTCTGCGACGGCCTGATGGCCGTCGGCAGACCGTACGACGCTGCCGACGGCAGTGTCGCCATCTACCAAGATGGCAACATTGTCGACGAAGTGTTCTACCCGGGGTCGCCCTCGGGTGGGGCCGCATTCGGCCACTCGGTGGCCATGTCGTCCGACTGTCACGTGTTGGCGGTTGGAGCTCCGTATACGGCCGACACCTTCGGCGTCGCGTTCGTGTTCGAACGCGACACCAACGGCCTCTTCCAGTTGAGGCAAGCGCTGCCCCCAACCTCCCCAGACGGGGCAGGTGGGCAGGCCGGGCAGTCGATTGCGGTCAGCCCCAGTGGCGACCGTATCGCCGTTGGGGCACATCCAAATGGGCAGGTCTACATTTGGGAGAGGGGGTCGAACCAGTTTTTCGAGTCGCTGGAGCTTGCCTTCAGCGACTGGGGACCAATTGATTACGTCGGTTATTCGCTGGCATTCGCCGGCGAAAACCGACTGCTCATCACCGCTCCGCTGGACACTCCGGTGTCTGGTCAGGAGTGGTCGGGCTCGTATTATATGTTCCACCGCCCCGGGGGGCCTAATAGTTGGGCCGAACTCTGGAAGCGGAGCACCCCTGGGGTGTTTCGTGTGGGGTGGAGTGTCGCCACTTCTGGCGATCGTTTCGCCGTCGGCGGGTGGGGCCCTTCGGGCTCCACGAACAACGGAGGCGAGGTGTACGTGTACACCCTCTCCGCTAGTGGGGTCCCGACGTTGGAGCAGAAGGTGACTTCACCGTCACCTCAGGCGCATGCCATCTTCGGAAATTCGGTTTCCCTGACGGGCAATCACTTGCTCATCGGGGAACCGCTCCGCGACGTGGGTGGCAGCCAAAACATCGGAGCGTGGAACTTGTTCCAGCGCTCCGGGTCCGGCGCCCAACCTTGGGCGCCGGTGTATGTCGCCCAAACCCCATCCGATGCGGATGGGGCGCAGTACGGGTTCTCTGTTTCATCCTTCGGGGGCACCCATGTCGTGGGTGTCCCATTCTCTCGGGTCGACGGCGAGCAGGCCGGCTGGGCGGGGTATCTCGTCCACTCTGCCATCTTCGCCGATGGCTTTGAGACCGGTGCCACGGACCAGTGGCGTCAGGCCGGTGATTGAAACGTTTTTTTCTGAGGGGCTTCGCCCCTCATTCCGGCGGGCAGTTCGTATCATACGAACTGCCCGCTTTTTCTATTTGGGAGTTAAGCTCCCAAGTTGGCGCTCAAAGTGCTACGTACATTGCGCTCTACTCAGCAATATGTTATTACAGATGCTGAATTGTTCTTTGTCAAACCCTCTTGTACTTGGGGGTTCGATCCCCAAGTAAAATCCGAACACTCATAATGCCGCGCTTCGCGCGGAGAAAGGAAACCTATATGTCTCGTGGTGTTCAGTTTGTTTGTGCTGTACTGCTTGCGCTGTGCACGCACGGCGTGCACGCACAGGTGCCGTTGCCGTTGCAACATGGCAATCCACAACCGGATGAACACTTTGCAACGAGCGTTGCTCGTTGCGACGGACTGTCGGCGGTTGGATGCCCGCAGTGTGGCACCAACGGCAAAGTGTTTCTGTACAACAACGCAGGCGCGCTCATCCAGACAATAACGTATTCTGGACAGAGCGTTGATGCTCGCTTCGGCGAGGCGATGGCGCTGACACCTAATTGTCATGTGTTGGCAGTCGGTGCTCCTGGCGATGATGCCATCACCATGGATGCTGGGCGCGTGTTCATGTACACACGCACACAAGATGTGTACGCACTCCGTACGAGCTTTACGCACACAACCGCACACTCACAAGATGCGTGGGGCAGTGCGCTGGCGATGTCGCCCGATGGCGAGCTTGTGGCAATGTCTGCCACAGGATACGGAACGTACTACGCCGGCAAGACGGCGGTGCGGTTCGGTCCTTATTGGCTTGCCAGTAGGGAGCTCGTGTATAGCAGTACTGACCCGCTGGATTACAGCGGGTATCGCATCGCGTTGAGCAACGACACACTTGTTGCCACGGCGGTGTGGGACGAGACCGATACTGCAATTGGCTCGTTCTACGTGTTCAAGCGCCATCATGGTGGCGCAGATGCGTGGGGCGAAACGATGCACGGCGACATTCCCAATACGTTCCAGTTGGGGCAAGATATTGCTCTCGTTGGACGCTGGGTATTTGTCGGGGCGCCGTACGATGGTGAGTTTCCGGGACAGGGGAGTGTGTACGTACTCCGATTGTCCGCAAATGGGAATGCATTTTCCATCATCCAGCGCATTCGTGCGCCGAACCCACAAGACGAAGGTGGCTTCGGTGTGTCGTTGTCCGTGTCAGGGGACACGCTCTTTGTGGGCGAACCCGGACGCGAGCGAGATGGCCAGTGGGGTGTCGGCAGTGTCCACGAGTTCCGCCGTTTTGGGAACTCGTGGACGCACGTGCAGGAGCATATATCATCCGGCATCTTTGAGGGCGACGTCTTCGGCTGGAGTGTTGCTGGATTCGGCGGGCACGTCGTGTCCGGTACACCGTATGCCGATGTTGGTGGCGAAGATGCAGGGAGTGCAGATTTGTATGCGCTTCCCAGCATCTTTGCTGACGGGTTTGAAAGTGGGTCGCATGCCGCGTGGCGGCTTGTGACTGAGTAAGTAGTGCCCCGACCTCTCGCGAGAGGTCGGGGCATCTTCATACCTGTCATTTATTGACATTCTTATATTATTTTAGTATAAAAAACGTCAGATATAGTTTAGTTCGGAACCCCGTGTGGGGATCCAAACCTTTTCACCAAAAAAAGGAGAGATAATGAAGGTGCAGAAAGAGTTTAGGATGTGCGATTGTACCCGTGACGGGGGAAAGCATGGGTACATGTACGGCGATGGAGGGATGTGTCCTGTCGCTATCCGGTCAGTGTTGGCCGGTATCAACGTGCTCATGTTCCTCATGTATTTCGACCTCCTTGATGTTGAGGAGTTCGAGGTACTGGCCGAAGAGATGCAAAAGCACCTGCCGTTCCAGGTGGGTGACGATGGGAGTGTTTTTCATGAGTTGGGAGAGCTCATGGGATTCTCTCAACAGGAGATGTACGTCATCGTGCACAACATCGCCGACATGGTGGGTGCATTTGACGACATGCTACCTGTGCACTGATTTCGCCCCGTCCCGATTTTCATCGGGACGGGGCTTTCACTTTTTTACGTTATACTATCTCCATGCGCGGACTATTCCGTTTTCTCAGAGCAAAACGATTTGCATACAAACCACTTATTACAGTATCGGTGTCGCGACAGCGCGTGCTCAATAATATAGAGACGATCCGCATGGCAACGCCATCATGGGGCATTGCACCCGTGCTCAAAGCAAATGCATACGGACATGGTTTGCTAGAGATTGCGCGTATTGTAGACAGGCACCCACACGTGCCTTTTATTGTAGTGGATTCTTATTTTGAAGCACTCAAGTTACGTAACGAACATATTCGCACACAGGTACTCGTCATCGGACATACACTTACGCATAACATAGAAAAAAATGCACTGCATGATGTGGCGTTCACTATCAGTTCGTTGTCGCAACTGAAAGAGCTCGCGCACAACAAAAAAAGCAAACGTGTTGTTGTGCACCTAAAGTTTGATACGGGTATGCATCGGCAAGGGATTATGCCGAAGGAATTAGAGCGTGCCATTGAAATTGTTCAGCAACACCCTCATCTACATGTGGCGGGCCTGTGTTCGCACCTTGCCGATGCTGACGGATTCGATACTGTCATGACCGATGCGCAGATTGCGACGTGGAATGACATTGTACGCATATGGCGTGATGCATGTCCGCAGACACAACACTACCATCTGTCTGCAACAGCGGGTGTGCAGTATCATCAGCATATAGATGCAACGGTGGGACGTTTGGGTATTGGTCTATATGGTGTATCTGATGTTGTCGCGGGGCTAGAGCCGGTGCTGTCTATGACGACAACGATTACAGCATTGCGTGTTTTGCAAGCAGGGGAGCGCGTTGGATATGGCGCGACGTGGCGTGCACAACGCCAGTCGCGCATAGCCACGGTGCCTGTCGGGTATTTTGAAGGTGTGGATCGGCGACTTTCAAATCGTGGCATGATGCGCGTGCGTGATGTGCTCTGTCCTATTGTGGGGCGTGTGTCTATGAATATGACGACCATTGATGTTACCGATGTAACCGATGCGGTTGAGGGCGATGTGGTGGAGGTTATTTCTTCTGACAGCGAGGCGCCAAACTCAATTGCGCAGATGGCAACTGCATGCGAGACCATTCCGTATGAATTGCTCGTGCATCTGCCAACAACACTGAAACGCATCGTGGTATAGTGCCTCTATGATTGGCATGTTTGATTCTGGTTCGGGTGGTCTGACGGTATTACAAGCGATTCGCGAACGTGTACCGAACGCATCTATTCTGTATTACGGTGATATCAAACACGTGCCGTATGGTTCAAAAACACGCCCCGAGCTCACACGACTGACATTAGATGCGATAGAGTTTTTACAACAACAAGGGGCAACTGCAATTATCAGTGCGTGCAACAGCGCATCTGCATCTCTGGCAATATCTATTTTTGAGACACTCTCCATTACACCAAAAGATTTGATTGAAATGGTCGGACCAACTGTGCGGGCGCTCAAGGATTCGGAGGAGCGCATATGTTTGCTGGCTACTCCTGCCACGGTGGCATCGGAGATGTATCAAAATGCATTTCGCATGGTCGGAAAAGAAATTGAAGTGCGTGCTGTGGAGGATGTTGCGGGATTAATTGAATTCGGCGCACCTGAAGATGTGCTTGAGGACGCCATTCGCACGGCATGTACACCACTGCCAGATGCAGATGTGGTGGTGCTTGCTTGTACGCACTACCCGCTTGTGATGCCACTGTTTCAAAAAGTGCTTGGCAACGTGCGCATTTTTGATCCTGCACAGGCAGTGGCGGAGCGCGCTGAGCATCAGTTCGCTCCGCACGCATCAGGAGACGGTTCAATACGTTTTTGTATTACAAAGGATTCAGAATCGTTTCGCGCACTCGTCGCCTCGTTATTTTCGGGGGTGCGCTATTCCATAGAAGTTGTATGATGATAGACGCTTACACTGTATGACACACAAGAATCTTTTAGATACAACACACATTCACTGCATTGGTATCGGTGGTATTGGTGTCTCAGCACTTGCGCGTTTTTTGTGTCATCACGGCAAGCACGTGTCAGGTTCTGATCGCGACATGACGCACATTACACGCGATTTGGAACGCGAAGGCGTGCGCGTGCGCCCAGGACACGATGAACACCACGTGCCGTTGTATGCAGATGTAGTCGTGCACTCACCGGCAATAGGGGAGGATAATCCAGAGTATGCACGCGCACGCGCACTCGGCATTCCCACAATGACGTACCCCGAAGCGCTCGGTGCCATTACACGCGATGCGTTTACCATTGCGGTGTCTGGTACGCACGGCAAGACAACAACGACCGCAATGGTAGCTTCAGTGCTTGCACAGTGGGAGCCAACAGTTATTATCGGCTCACTACTCTCCGGTGGACGTAGCAATTTCGTTGCGGGTAATCCAAAACGATTTGTCGTGGAGGCGTGTGAATACAAACGCTCATTCCACAATCTCTATCCAACTATTCTTGTCATTACCAATATTGACGCCGATCATCTTGATTACTATCGCGACATGGAGGATATCAAAGATGCATTTCGCGAGATGGTGGCGCGTGTGCCATCACACGGCGCCATTGTTTGCGATCTCACCGACCCCATCATCGCCGATGTGGTGGTCAGTGCACAGGCGCCGATTATCAACACCGCCGCATTTTATGATGCAACACGTCCGCTCGGTGTCTTCGGAGAACACAATCAGCGTAATGCTGCTGCGGCTCGTGCGGTGGCGCACTATTTTGAGATACCAGATGACGTTGTGGATGATGCACTCGCGCAGTTTTCAGGCACATGGCGCCGCTCTGAACATAAAGGGCACACGACGCTTGGTGCAGACGTGTACGACGACTATGCGCACCACCCGCAAGAAATCCGCACAACACTTGCAGGGTTCAAACAGCGCTTTCCCGATAAACGACTGATCGTGGCATTTCAACCGCACCTCTACTCGCGCACAAAGGCACTATTTGGCGACTTTGTAGAAAGTTTTACTAGTGCTGACCGCGTACTGTTGGCGCCTATTTATGCTGCACGTGAACCGCACGATGCTTCAGTGTCACACCACCAGCTCGGTGATGCCATTCGTCAGTACGGTGTGCACGTAGAGTCATATGAATCAATGGATGAACTCGCGCGTGTGCTTGCACGTAGTGTTGGCGAAGGTGATGTGGTACTTTCCATGGGTGCGGGCGATATCTATCGTGTTGGAGAGGCACTTCTGTAAGTATGGAACTCGGAACATTGTATGTGGTTGGGACGCCGATAGGCAATCTAGAAGATGTGACAGTACGCGCACTGCGTATTTTGGCTGAAGCAGATGTTATTTTTTGCGAAGACACGCGCGTCACGAAGCGACTGTTAGAAAAATACGATATCAGTACGCGCACGACTTCATTGAACGCGCGCACCGAACATGCAAAAGTCGGCTCTGTTGTCGGTGCGCTGACTGAAGGAAAAAAAGTTGCACTGGTCACCGATGCGGGTACACCAGGGATCTCTGACCCCGGCTCTATTGTTGTGGCGCGCGTGCGCGAGCGTTTACCGGATGTGCGTATTGAAGCAATTCCTGGACCGTCGGCATTGACTACCGCACTTTCAATTGCGGGTATGCCGACGGCAGATTTTGTGTTTTTAGGATTTTTACCGCACAAGAAAGGACGACAAACGCTTTTTCATGAAATGGTTGAGAGTAAACGCGCAACGGTTTTTTACGAATCACCGCATCGCATCATGAAAACGCTGGCATCATTACAAGAGATTTTGCCGAGCGATAGACGTATGGCGATTGCGCGCGAACTGACAAAAATATACGAAGAGGTGGTGCAGGGCACTGCCGACGAGGTACTGGCGTTTTTTGAACAACAGAAAGACAAACAACGAGGGGAGTTTGTCGTGATTGTCTCCGGAAAATAAAGGCGGCCGTCCCGATGTGCTGGGACGGCCGTGGGGTAGGAGGTGTTGCGGGTGGTGCTGCGGTAACAGCAAACTGCGGTGGGAATCCTGCGCTGTTCAAGACTGGCTTGAACAGCAGATGTGGATCACCTCCTCAGACGCCGAGGAAATCGGCGTGGTTGCGGTTGCCGGTCTTGACGGCGGCGGGCCGTCGGACGTTGGTGCGATGGCGGTCCTCGATGTAGTAGCGGCCGATGACCGTTTTTCCGCATGCGCTCGTGCGCATACCCCCTCCTTTCTGCGAAGTCAGTGCCTCGCGTTGTTCGTCTATATCCACAGTACACCATTTCGCTGGTGCGCGCTATACTAATGCACATGCACAGCACATATGCACGCACACTCATAACGCTCGGCACGATTCTTGCGCTGGCACAGGTCATCGGTATTCCACTTGGGTGGAAACAATGGATTTCTGTATGCGTCGCACTCATCTTTGTTGGGTGGGGCGTGTATGCACGCTATTACGAAAAGCCACAACAAGAAACCTATGACCGCTACCCGACCATCTAAGAAAATTTTTTTCATACTGCTTCTTGCAGGATGTGCGCTCTTTGTAGGCGTACTTGTTTTCAGTTTTTACATCGGCCCCGATCTGTTTTCACATCACTACAGCAAAAACGAAGCGCAAGCACAGAATGCAACATTTGAGCAACAGCGCACACCCGAGCCAATTGCAGAACCAGAAAAAGAAAAGGTGGTGCATCTTCCAACTCCCGAACCATTCAAAGCAATTTACATGACCCAGTGTGTCGTAGGCACGCCATCGTTCCGTGAGCGTCTTGTTGATTTGATTGATACCACGGAGCTCAACGCGGTCATCATTGATATTAAAGATTTTTCAGGAAAAATTGGATTTCAAACAGAGAATCCTGCATTGGCAGGTTCTGTGTCTGATGCGTGTGGCGCGCGCGACATCCGTTCGTTTATTGAACTGCTCCACACCAAAAATATCTATGTGGCAGGGCGTATCACAGTATTTCAAGATCCGTTTTATGCAACACTGCATCCGGAATTGGCAGTGAAGAAAGAGAGCGATGTCAGCGTCGTATGGAAAGATAACAAAGGTCTTGCATTTATTGATGTCGGCGCGCGTGATTTTTGGAAATATATCGTAGAGTTGTCGCGTGAGTCATTTGATCTTGGTTTTGATGAGCTCAATTACGATTACGTGCGCTATCCATCAGACGGCAACATGAAAGATATTGCCTTTACGCACTCCGGCAACAAGTCAAAAGCAGAGGTGTTGGAAGATTTCTTCGCATATCTCTATGAAGAATTGCGGGGCAGTGGTGCAGAGTCGTCAGTGGGGCGTTCTGTGCGCAGTTTGTTCGGTGCTGATGAGATGAAGCCCGTGTTGTCTGTTGATTTGTTTGGATACACCACAACAAATCGTGATGATTTAGGTATTGGGCAAGTACTTGAACGCGCACTTCCATACTTTGATTATGTGATGCCGATGGTGTACCCATCGCACTACAACCCTGGATTTATTGGTATTGCAAAACCAGCAACGGACCCGTACGCCGTGGTGAAGTATTCTATGGATGAAGCGGTGCGTCGTACCAATGCGCTACGGTTCGCGAAAGAATCAACAGCAACATCAACTGATATCGCGTACCTCCGCGCACAGGCGAACCGCGGACACGGCAATGTCAACGCGCTACAACTCCGCCCTTGGCTTCAAGATTTTGATTTAGGCGCTGTCTACACACCGGACATGGTGCGCGCGCAGGTGCAGGCAACATACGACGCAGGGCTCACGTCATGGGCATTGTGGGATGCGGGGAACACGTATACAAAAGGCGCGCTTTCTGCCGCCGCATCTGAAGGCACCCCCGCACCCGTGGTCTTGACACCATAGCACTATTGGGTTATTTTACTTTTAGGTATTTGTTCGTTTCAAAATAAGTACGTGGGAGATTAACTCCCACGCACAACTAAAAAAGGAGACAAACGTGAGCAGTGAGGGGGAGAGGTTGAAACTACCATCGCCGTGGCTCATCCATGTGTCACGGCACGCCGTGGAGCGCTACATACAGTGGCGCACACTGCGACGTGATCCGCCAATGACGGGTCTGCCTGTAGACGAAGAGCTAAAGCTCATGCTCGGCACAGGTGTGTTGTGTACACATGATATGCCCGCAGATATTTTGCGGGAACGATATTACAATAACGGGAGCGTCCCTGTGCACTATGTGCGCAGTGGACCCTACCGATTAGTATATTCGTCAGAAGCGCGGGTGCTATTCACCGTAGAGCCGGATATCTATCCGGATAACCCGCGCATGTGGGCGCATCTGGAAGAACCGGTGCGCAACTTTTTTAAGCTCAAGCCGGAGAAAGTTATGGATATGCTCCGGCTTGTCGACCAACAAGGGGGTTAGAATGCAGGATAGGCCTGGTCATCGCACGCGCCTTCGCGCGGGCGATCTTCTGTTCTTCCGTCCGTGTTGGACGAAAGGGCGCAGTACGCTTCACGTGGAGCGTGATGGTACGCGTCTCACGTGGGCAAGGGGGGAGCGTCAAGATGAGCGTTCGCTCCCATTCCTCGGAACCCTCGTTGAGTTTCGGGCCGCCGCCGCGTGGTTGGCGGTTTGTCACGAAAACAAGGGAGTGGAGGATGTACGCGACCACGACAACAGTGGTCACTACATCTTTCGCGTTGTTTGATGCTTCGTTTTTTCTGCCCCGATTGTGCAACACATATGTTGCACAATCGGGGCTTTTTCTTTTGTGTGTTGCATTGTATGCTTACGTATAGGATGCGTATGACGCACAACGCGTTATACGCCACTTACACATGCATCAATTTGATCCTAGTCGTATCACGTACATCGGCGAAACCGATTATCGCAGTAAGCGAGTAAAATTCGGTATCAAAGCGCTTGACCGCGCACGCCACGTGTATGTCATCGGTAAAACCGGTGTTGGTAAGTCCGTGTTGTTGGAAAACATGGCGGTGCAAGATATTCAGAATGGAGAAGGCTTTGCTTTCATTGACCCGCACGGTCGTAGTGCCGATTTGCTCCTCGATTATATTCCTAAAGAACGTATTGACGACGTACTCTATTTTGCGCCGTTTGACTTGGCAAACCCTATTTCATTCAACGTCATGGAAGATGTTGGGCCAGATAAGCGCCACCTTGTTGCCGCAGGATTGATGTCCGCGTTCAAAAAGATTTGGGTAGACGCATGGAGTGCGCGCATGGAGTACATTCTCAACAATACTATTCTTGCGCTCCTGGAGTACCCCGGCTCCACACTGCTGGGTATCAACCGCATGCTTGCAGATAAAGAGTTTCGCAAAGAGGTTGTCTCGCACGTCACTGACCCAGGTGTGAAATCATTTTGGGAGGATGAGTTTGCAAACTACACCGAGCGCTTTGCGCAAGAAGCAACACCGGCAATTCAAAACAAAGTGGGGCAGTTTACCGCCAATCCAGTCATTCGCAATATCATCGGACAGCCAAAATCGTCATTCAATATCCGAGAGTTGATGGATCAGCGAAAAATCCTCATCATCAATCTCTCAAAAGGGCAGGTGGGTGAAGATAGCGCAAATCTCCTCGGCTCAATGTTTATCACCAAGATTTATCTTGCGGCAATGTCGCGCGCTGATTTGCGCGAAAAGGATTTGGAGAAGTTGCCAAACTTCTATCTCTACGTGGATGAGTTTCAATCATTTGCCAACGAATCATTTGCCAACATTCTCTCTGAGGCACGTAAGTACAAACTCAATTTGACCATTGCGCACCAGTACATTGAGCAGATGAGTGATGAGGTGCGCGCGGCAGTGTTCGGTAACGTCGGCACCATGATGACCTTCCGCGTTGGTGCCACTGATGCAGAGTATTTAGAAAAAGAATATGCACCTGCATTTACCGCAGAGGATTTGGTGAACTTGGATCGTTACCAGATTTATTTGAAGTTGATGATTGATGGCATGGCTTCGGCACCATTCTCGTCTCGTACACTAGCGCCGATTACGTTGCCAAGTATTTCATATCGCGATGTGGCGATTGCGCGTTCACGCACACAATTTGCACGACCGCGCACGGTTGTTGAGAATGATATTCTCAAGTGGTATGAAAAGCGCTTCGGTGCTAAGCCGGAGCAAACGCGAGAGGGTGGGGAACGTGCGCGTGGTGGCAATGGTAATGGTGATAGTCGCCGTGGCGATGCACCGCGCGGTAATCAGCGCTCAGCGTCGCACATGGGGCACGCACAGGGCACCAAACGACAAGGTCAGGACAATGATAGAGAGCGTCAGTTGCGTCAGGCCGTATCATTGTCGCAGTTGCGCAACAAACAAGAGAAACCAAAACAGCAACCAAAGAAAGAGAAGGGGCCATCAGCACAGAACATTTCTGATTTGCGCGAGGCACTGTTGGCGGTGGTGGGCGCCGAGCATGTGGCGCAACCTGGCACACCGCCACAACCTGCTTCAGAAAAGCCCGTGCAGCAATCGGTGCAACAAGATACGCCACCAGCAAAAAAAGAAGTGCCCGATCAGGTACTCAAGGATTTGTTTGGAAAAAGTAACTAAGCCACCTCTTGGTGGCTTAGTTACTAGGTTTGAGGCCTCGAAGCGCTATCAGCGCTTCGAGGCCTAAGGCGTTTTATGAAAACTTTATTACCCACGTGCTACGGTGCGTGTGTATGAACAAAAAAATATACACCGCATGTGCATCAGCACTCGCTCTGTTTGTGTGCGTGCCCGCAGTATCGTCTGCACAAGTTGTTATCAATGAAATAGCGTGGATGGGCACTGATGTGTCGGCAAATGATGAATGGATAGAACTGCACAACACAAGCACCGATGCTGTCTCTCTGGAGGGATGGCATCTCTCTGCGGATGATGGTACGCCGAATATCTCTTTGCACGGCACCATCGAGCCCGACGGTTATTTTCTGTTAGAGCGCAGTGATGATATGTCCGTACCCGATGTACCCGCAGAGGTGATTTTTACCGGTGGTATTGGCAACGATGCCGAAAATCTTTCACTGCTTGATGGTTCCGGAGCCACCATTGATAGGGTGGAGAGTGGTGCGTCATGGTCGCTGGGTGGCGACAATATCACGAAGCACACAGCGCAACGCCAGACAGACGGCTCATGGATTACCGGTATACCAACACCACGCGCACTCAATAGCACCGAAAATACAAAAACAACACCGTCATCAGATGGCGAAGTTGCCGGTGCAAGCACTACAAAATCTACAAAAACTTCAACGGTCGTTGGCTATCGCCAAAAAGTATTTACATATGCAGGGTCAGACATTTCCATTGTCGCGGGTGCATTTGGTTTTTTTGAGGGGCACGCCATTGATAGTGCGGGAGAGCCATTGGGGCGTGTACGACACACATGGACATTTGGTGATGGTGCATCAACGCGCGTGCGTAATGCAAAACATATCTATCATGTACCAGGGATGTACACCGCGGTCTTTACGGCATTTACCGATGAGCAACGCGTACGTGATAAGGTATTCGTGGAAGTGCTTGAGCCAAAGGTATCCATTATGTCTGTGGTGATGGGCGAGCAAGGATATGTTTCCATTCGCAACGACAGCGACAAAGAATTGGATATGTCGGGTTGGGAATTATTTGTCGACACTGACCGAAAGGTGAAACAGCACTTCACCATGCCTCGCGACACGCTCGTGGCACCACAGGCCACCGTCGCATTTGCCGAAGTAATTACTAACATTACCGTTGAGCAGGGGGAGGAGGTGTCACTCATACTGCCAAGTGGGAAGACGGTGGCAACATATCAGTAATGTGGTGGGCTCTTGCCATCGGTGTCGTTAGTGGTTTCTGCGCGATATGTGCCATTAGATTCTTTGATGCGCACATCTATGCTGAAGACCCGTATGCCGAAGCCCGCTCCATCACCCTTGAAGAAGATGTGCTAGGATGAACGCATGCATAAAAGAAAAGGTGCTTTTGTGATTAGTATAGACTATGAATATGCGTGGGGTTTTACTGATTGGAACCTGACAGAGGAGGATTTTGAACGTATGCGTGGTGAGGTGGCAATTACAAAACGACTTATCGCACTGTTTGAGAAGTATTCTATACCCGCTACGTGGGCTATTGTAGGAAACTTATTACAACTAGGTTCACGTGGACGTGATGTGGTTTGGTATGACGCAGAAAATCTCATTAAAAAAATCGCAACCTCTCCTGTAGGTCATGAAATCGGCAGTCATTCTTTTGAACACACACTTTTTAGCGAAGTTTCAAAAGATATTGCAATTGCCGATATTCAGCAGGCATACACTATACATCAGACACATAATTTTTCTTTTCATTCTTTTATTTTTCCAAGAAATAAAGAAGGATACCACGCTGTGTTACGGGAATATGGTTTAAGAGCATATCGAGGGGTTACGTCTATGTGGTATAGCAAGCTACCCAAAATATTGAGACCACTATGGCGTGGTATTGATTTCTGGCTACCAACGGCGTATACGCATACACCAACAGTGCACACATCTGGCCTCCTAAATATTCCCGATAGTTTCTTTTTCATTACTCGACGAGGACTGCAAAAATTACTGCCTCCGTCGCGTTTTGTACGAAAGGTTGAGTATGGGCTTACGCAAGCGATAAAGCGCGGGGAGGTCTTTCACCTATGGTTTCACCCCTCTAATTTTTCTTACGATACCGAAACACAATTCGCAATTTTTGAAGATATACTACGTTCTGCATCTGTAGTACGTGAAAAAGGGCAATTGTCCATTCTCACCATGCAAGGTATTGCGGAACAGTATAAAAATGTATGAGTGTTTTTAGAGAAATAGACAAAGCAGAGGAGTGGTACGGTCTCGTAGCAGGGAAAAGCCCCTTTTTTTCTACCGCATGGGAACATATACTCACCGATGCTTTTCCATATATACACTGCAGGTATTTTGTATATAAAGATATGTATGCGGTGCGGGTTGCTCAAATAGATAATCGTATAACCACAGTTCCATTTTCTGATGGTGGTGATGTTATAGCACTCACCACTCAACCACTTTTGCTGTCTCAATTTCAAAATGATTGTAAAGAGTTTTTTGGTTCTGCATATACCGTACGTGTACATGAAGGGTTCTGTGCTGTTTCTGATGACGATGCCATACAGCATGATCTTGTGGATTATCGCATCAAGATCCCACAATTCGCCCTTTCATCTGTTCGTAAAACACTGCGTCATATAATTTCTGATGCATTGCCTGAAGGTGCTTCAATTCGTGCCCTTAATCAGCATGAGGTGCAGGATGCACACACGTTGTATGTGCGCACCATGCGATCTGTGTGTGCACCCGCACTACCTTTTGATTTCTTTATATCTATGAAGGCTGATATGTTCGGATATTTTACAAATAATGTGTTGTGCGGCGTTTCCATTTTCTTGTGTTCAGAGGACGGTGCGTATTATTTTATTAGTGCTCGCAATCAGTCTACACAGTGTGTACATGCACCACATCATCTCCTCGCACACGCGATTTCAAAATATCAAAAAAAAGGAATTTCAGAACTCTACCTTGGGGGTGCACGAATAGGGTCATCACTACAAACATTCAAAGAGGGTTGGCGCGGTGATATGCTCCGTATCTTTACGATTTCCTCTACAGATCATAGAGAGAAACAGAGAAAATCTCCTGCACGTTTTTTCTGGCGCTTCTTGCCACTGTGGTTAGTTCCCAAAACCAGTAAATTCATTGGGAAGTACGTGTTTTAGAGTGTTTTCATACGCGAGGAGTTCTTGTTGGGTGCGTATATGCCACAGAGGAACACAGAGCGTACGCCTCTTTTTATCCTGTGCGTTTGGGTATTTTGTGTCTGTGTCAACCATATCAACAATAATTGGGTTCCAAATTTGTTCTGAGATGATGCCGTGTTGCAATAAGTTTTTTTGTTTTTTTTGTGGGCTTGATACCTGTATGGGGTAGCAATATGTGAACGGTAGTGGCGCACTGGTGGTTTTGTGTAGTAATGCATACGAGAGAAGGCGATGTGTACATGTAGACATCGCCGTAATGCCATGCCACGAAGGTGCGTGTGTTTCTGTTTTTTGTATTTTAGTGCGTAGCCAAAAAACAAAACCAGCAGCAGGTCTCCATACTTTTATTCTATTTTTGATAGTGTGCAATGAAATTTGAGCTTGCGTGTGCGTATGTGGATTCTTTTTTTCTTTTGGAATGAGAGCAATACCACCATCAGGTACAGGTAGTGTTTTTGCCACACTGTAGTAGCGCGGATGGGAGATTACTTCAGGGCTATCGGGCAAAGGAACATGCGCATAATCTTCAATAATCAGTACGCCACGTTCTTTGAGTGAGGTAATACGTGATGCATCAGGTATTTTTCCGTATGTTGCGACCACAAGCGCACTTTTGAATGAGCCAGTGTAGGATTGTGCATCTAATGAGAACGTATCAGGATTGCTATCAATGAACACCGGCTCTATATGATAGTGGGTAAGTACTGGAAGGATATTGGTGCACAAAAAAGCAGGCACCGCCATTTTGGTATGTTGTAAGTTGTAGGTCTCAATTATGATAGCAAGTGCTGAACGGCCAGAGTCGGTAAGTATGCTATTATGGCTTGGAAATAGCTCTTGCAAGTGTTTTTCCAGGTTTGCCGGCCGGGAACACACAGCTTTGACAAGTTGGGGTAACGTGACTGTGGGATGGAACGTAATCATAACAACATACAGCTTATTATACCGATTCTACACTATCCACCAGTTATTGGTGGTATTGAAGTATTTGTAGAAAATATTGCACGGCGGTTGGCGGCTTCCATGGACATACAGATTATCACCGGCAAGGTGTATGGTACTCCAAGACACGAGACATTTCATCGTTTGCATATTGCTAGGGTGGCTTCACTTTATGCACTCAAAAACCTTTCGTATAGTTCCTATTGGTACGTGCTGAGTGCACTCCCAATACTATTTTGGAAAACCATACGCGCCGTTCGTCATGCATCAAGACCTTTGATGCATGCAAATGGTTTTTTTAGTGGCATTGTCTGTATGTGTGTGTATTTTTGTACGCGTGTACCGTATGTTATTACCATTCAATCAGCAGATTTTTCTATTTATCATCCTGAAGCACGTTTTTTTACTCGTTTACAAATGGCAGTAGAACGATGTGTCTATAGATATGCAAAGGTGTGTCATGCGGTGAGCAATGACTTGTGTACACACTATAAAAATCAAGGTGTGCAGACATGCGTCATGATTCCCAATGGAGTTGAAGCAGATATTTTTAAACCACTCTCTGATGCAGAAAAAGACAGGGTACGAAAAGAATATGGCGTCTCATCTCCCGCACACGTTATTGTGACGACGTCACGGCTGGAACATAAAAATGGCGTGCAGAATCTTATTGCTGCGCTACAAGATATTCCAGATGCATATCTTATTGTTGCAGGAGACGGGAGTAGGCGTGCAGAGCTTGAAGTATCAGCAAAAACACTCGGTGTGGAAAAACGTATCTCATTTGTTGGTCATGTGTTACATGAGAAGGTAGGTGAACTTGTTGCGTGCGCTGATGTCTATGCACGCACACCGCTTTCAGAAGGTTTTGGGATTGTTTTTCTAGAAGCAATGGCTGCTGGTGTGCCAGTTGTTGCAACACCTGTTGGTGGTATTCCTGATTTTGTGACCGATGGTGTAACTGGTCTCCTCGCACACCCTGATGATCCACATTCTATTGCACATGCGTTGACACGTATTCTTTCAGACGAAACACTGCGAAAACAGTTAATTGCTAATGCCTCCAAGATGGTTGAGGAAAAATATGGTTGGGATGTTATTACAAATCGTATTGAAAAGGAGGTGTTTAAACCCGCTGTATGAAAATTTTGATTGCTACAGGGATTTATCCACCACAGGCAGGTGGTCCGTCATACTACTCAAAATCGCTTTGCGATGAACTCAAAAAGTTGGGACATACGGTCGTGGTACGAACATTCACTGTTGAGCGATATGTGCCTACAGGTATTCGGCATTGCATCTATTTTTTCAAAACATTTTCCGCATATCTTTGGGCAGATGTAACGTTTGTGATGGACACTTTTTCGGTTGCGATTCCAGTAGCATTGATGCAAACACTATTTGGAAAGAAAATGATTATTCGAACTGGCGGTGATTTTTTATGGGAGCAGTATGTGGAACGAACTGGAGAAAAAACTGTTTTCTCAGAATTTTATACTAGTCCACATTCTTTAACAAAAAAGGAACGTGTAATTTTTAACCTGGCACGTTGGGCGATAGCACGCGCTGATCATGTTGTATTTAACTCTGAATACCAACGACGTGTATGGCAGATTCCGTATGGGTTGGATATACAGAGAACTTCTATTATTGAGAATGCGTTTCAAAAGAAACTAGAGGAGGCACAAGAGCCAGATAAAAAAGATTTTGTATGTATTGTGCGTCATTCGCAATGGAAAAACACAGATGCACTAAAGCGTGCATTTTCGATTGCACAAGAAAAAGTACCTTCAGTGATACTTGATCTGCGGTTTGATGTCTCACACCAAGATACACTTGCCGCACTCACACAATGTTACTGTGCCATTTTGGTTTCGTTGGGTGATATTGCCCCAAATTTTGTTTCCGAGGCGTTGTCGTATGGGAAGCCAGTACTACTGACACGAGAAACTGGTTTGGCAGATCGGCTTGGTGATACGGTGATGTATGTAGATCCTCTTAATGTAGAGGCTATTGCTGATGCCATTGTACAGATGTGCGATGATACTGTGTATAAAGTCTACAGGAAACGAGCAGAAGATTTTTCATTCTCTCATTCTTATCGCGATATTGCCGAGGAGTTTATTGCACTATGTCAAAACATGTAACCATTGAACCAGTATTGATGTTGGGAAGTGATACATCTTTGTTTGACTCAACAAGTGATGCGTTTTCACGCATGCAATTATACACACGTGTGTATTCCTCAATTTGTATTATGGTGCCCGTTACATCACCTCGTGCTGAAGTACACAACGGCGCTCTTTCGGTGTATCCGGTATACGCTCGGTCCAAAGTCAGTCGTTTCTTTTCATGTATTCCTACTGGATTACGTATTATCCGCACGTGTTCGATTGCATCTATTATTGCCCAAGATCCATACATGTTAGGTTTATTGGCTTTGATTTTGGCGCGTATAGCAAAAAAACCTTTTGCGGTCAGTATCTATGGATCAGATATATTTGATGTACACGTACGCTCAGAATCATTGAAAACACGGGTATATGCTGTGCTTGCTCGCTTTCTCTTGCCACGTGCTACAGCTATTCAGACAGACGGTCCATCAACAGCAACTTTCTTAAAGAAAAAATATGGAGAGAAAGTGTTCTTTAAACCTATGTTTCCAGCAAATCTTGAAGAATTAAAAAAGGTACAAAGGCATACGACAGCGGATTTTTTCAAAATCCTCTTTATTGGCCGATTTGTTCCGCAAAAGAATATTCCACTCCTTCTCTCTATCATTACAGACATAGCATCAACTGCCCCTCACGCAGTGCGATTTACTATTGTAGGTCAGGGGCAAGAATATGATTGGTTTGTGCGTGAACTGCAGAAGCGCGGTCTTACGGACATGCTGCACACACAAAAATATGCATCACGCGATGAAATACCAACCCTTCTTGCAGAGCACGACGCCCTTATACTGACTTCACGCTATGAAGGTTTTCCTCGAGTGTTCATGGAATCTGCAGTCGCAGGATTACCAGTGATTACTACACAAGTAAGTGGTACAGAAAATCTCATCATTGATGGTGAATCGGGTATCGTACTGCAGCAGGATACGCCTGTAGAAGTCTGGGTAGCGCGTATTCTTGCGTTAGCAAATGATAGAGAATTACAGAAACAATATTCAGAACGTATACGAGTGTCTTTTGAACAAGCGTATGGCGGCAAAACATCCTCTGACTACCAACAGCAGTTGGCAGAGTATATGGCAAAATATATATGAGTGTTGGTGATATAAAAAAATGGCAAAAGTTGTCTACTGATTTTGGTTCTTGGAATACACCACGCCAACGACGCGTGCAAGAAAAAGAAGCAGCTGTCATTATTTCATATTTAGATTCTCTTAGGTTGGACCACTACGATATCCTTGAAATTGGTTGTGGGAATGGGTATGTTGCACGATGCATCATCACTCACTTGATGATGCATCGCAAAAAATTTTCTTATACCTGCACTGATCTTATTCAAGAATCTCTTAATATGGCAAAAAAAACACTGGAAGATTTTTTACCACATGAACCCATCTCTTTTCGATTGTTAGATGTATATGCTCTTGATAACGTGTATGCGCAAGGATCCCAACACATAATTATTTCAACAGGCTTTGTATCTGCGGCAACGTATGCGGATGCAATACCACATGTTGCACAGGTGCTTCGTACGGGAGGGTATTTAATTGCTGATTTCGTGAATATATTGTCACCATCAATATGGTTGCGTTATCCTTTGCATGCACTACGACAAATTATAGATACCCTCAAAGGGAAAAAGGAGAGCTACCACATCGGATATTTCGGGATACGCACATATTTTCGCAAGTACGGTTTAGATTTGTTAGAAAGCCACGCTGTCCGTCTACGTAGAAATCCGCTTGTGTGTCTATTTAAAAAAATGTAAGCATGCGCGTACTCATTGTTACACAAAAAGTTGATAGTACAGATGACAACCTCGGTTTTTTTCATCGTTGGATTGAGGAGTTTGCAAAGCACAACACCTCGATTACCACTATCTGTTTGTATGAAGGTGAACACCATTTACCGGAAAACGTACGTGTATTGAGTTTAGGAAAAGAACATGGAGTGTCGCGTCTAAAATATATTAAGCGTTTTTTTGCCTATATTTGGCGTGAGCGAAAAAACTATGATGCGGTATTCGTTCATATGAATCAGATATATGTAATCCTCGGGGGATTATTTTGGCGTTTGTGTAAAAAGAAGATTGGATTGTGGTATACACACGGTTCCGTCTCGTTTTCACTACTCGTTGCTACGTTTTTAGCGCATGTTGTTTTTACTGCAAGCGACAAGAGTTTTCGTATAACATCAAAGAAAAAACAGATAGTTGGTCATGGGATAGATATAGATTTATTTAAACCAAGCATAGAAAAAAGAGATACAGACGCATGTACGATTGTATCGGTAGGAAGGATTGCACCAGTTAAAAAACTTGAAGTATTAATTCGAGCATTACCACTTGTGTTAGCGCAGAAACCCAATGCTCACTTATGCCTGTATGGTCTTCCTCAGGACGCACAGGAGAAACAGTATCAAAATCAGTTATTTACACTGGTGCATACGTTGGGGTTACAAGACAAAGTAATATTTGGTGGTGGGGTGCTGTATACTGACTTACCCAAGGTATTGGGTAATGCTGATATTTTTGTGCAAGCTAGCCAAACAGGTAGTGTAGATAAATCTGTACTTGAAGCATTGGCTATGAATATTCCTGTTGTCAGTACGAATGGTGCATTTAAAGCTTTCCCAGGAGTGGTATATGTTGGAATGTCTACCAAAGAAATTGCACGCGCTTTGGTGTCAGGTCATCAAGGTGGTGATGTGCGAGACTACATTGTGCAAAATCATTCTCTGCAAGGGTTAATTAAAAAAATTTCGAATGTTCTTAATTAATGTGTAGTTATGTGTGCCGTAAATGGGTTTACGTGGGACGATAAAAACCTTCTCAAGAAAATGAATGATGCTACGAAGCATCGTGGTCCTGATGGCACAGATATTTTTACCTCCGATGGCATTTCATTGGGGCACAATCGATTGAAAATCATTGATTTGTCTGAGGCGGCAAAACAGCCCATGAAGAGCCACGATGGCCGCTATATCATCGTATTTAATGGGGAAATATATAATTTTGCTGAATTAAGGGAAGAATTATCAGAGTATCCATATTCTTCCAAAAGTGACACAGAGGTTATTTTGGCAGCATATATATCTTGGGGTGCAAAATGTGTAGAGCGGTTCAATGGTATTTTTGCATTTGCGATTTGGGATACCCAGGAAAGCGAACTTTTCCTGTCCCGTGATCCTATTGGTGTCAAACCTTTGTATTATTTTCACCATGGTGACCAGTTTATTTTCTCCTCAGAAATAAAAGCAATTTTAGAACATGCAATACCTCGCATACTTGACCAGCAAGCATGTAACAACTATTTCCGTTTGGGGTATGTGCCAGCTCCTCTTACTATGTTTTCAAATGTCTATAAGTTTCCACCGGCACATTATGGTCTTTTTAAAAACGGATCTTTTGAGACGGTGCGTTACTGGGATAGTGTGCCAGAACCAGAGAAAAAATCTTTTGAAGTTCTAAAGAAAGAGGTGCGGGTAAGCGTTGAACGTGCTGTAGAGCATCAATTGATTTCCGACCGTCCTGTTGGTGTGTATCTGTCTGGTGGTATCGATTCAAGTGTGGTGCTCGCCGCCGCTTCAAAAGTGCATGCGCACATGGATACATTTTCTGTCGGTTTTGCCCTAACCGATGCAGAAGAGCAAGAAAAGTTTAACGCGGATTTTGATTTAGCGCGTCGTACTGCACACTTTTTTGGCTCCACGCATCATGAAATACGAATGACATCTGAAGAGCTCATCCCACTCTTTGAGCAGTCAGTGTGGCATATGGATGAACCAAATAGTAACCCAACTATTATACCGACGCTAAAATTAGCATCGTTTGCAAAAGAATTTGTGACTGCGGCGCTTGGAGGTGATGGAGGTGATGAACTTTTTGGTGGGTATGATCGTTATAGGTTAAGTGCTATTGCGACAATATATCAAAAATATATTCCTAGTTTTTTCAGGTCCTTATTAGGAAAAGTGCATCCACGTTTACAGAAGCTCAACATACCCGAAGGGGTAGAGCGCTACATGCTTTTTATGGCGGAAAAAGATGAATCTTTGTCAAAAGTTATTGCACCTTATTTTTTCATGCCAGATGTAACAAAAGATTTTTTGAGCAAGGCATATTTTGGTACACCTAATAAAACCACCTCTTTTGAATCCTCATTTATGTACATTGATCGCACGACCTGGTTGGTTGACGACTCACTTATGCGCTCGGATAAGACCAACATGGCTGATGGTCTAGAGATGCGAGTACCCTTGTTAGATAAAAATCTCGTGGAACTTTCTGATCGTGTTCCGCTCTCATATAAACTTTCTTCTCGACAGACCAAGAAAATTTTAAAAGAGGCGTTTCGTGATGTATTGCCAGAATATCTTTTCACACAACCTAAGCGAGGCTGGATAGCTCCGGCTGCGAAATGGCTCCGTCATCCTCATATGCAAGCATACGCCCGTACAGTGCTTTCAGGGGAGTACTATGAAGGTACCAAAGATCTTTTTAATTGGAATGAAGTACAAACTATGCTTGATGACCATATTTCGAAAAAATGTTATAATCTAAATGTTTTGTGGGCATTACTCACATTTCAGGTATGGGCGAAACGTTACCAGGTTCGATTGACAGCATAATGATGAAATTTTTATACGTAGTAAATGCGCGCATTCCAAGTGAGCGGGCACACGCTCTTCAGATTATGAAGACCTGTGAAGCGCTGGCACACCAAGGGGTAGATGTAACACTGGCTGTTCCGTGGCGCTTTGGTGTTAAGGGTGATGATCCTTTTGTTTTTTATGGTATCCGTACACCATTCTCTTTTGTTCGTTTGCCCAGTTTGGACCTGACGCTATTTGGTAAGTATGGTTTCCGCATTTCATCAATATTATTTGCCCTTCTTGTTTTTTGGTACGCACTATTGAAAAACATTAATGTTGTATATAGCCGAGATGAATCACCGCTTCTTGCCGTGTCGCTGTTACGTAAAAAGATTTTTTGGGAATCACACGATGGTCGCTACAACATACTCACAAAAATGCTTTTCCGTCGATTGACCGGATTGATAGTAATTACTAAAGGTTTGTGTGACCACTATCGACATATTGGGTACGAAGGCCCTATCCATATTTCTCCAGATGCTATCGATCTGGATGATTTTTCTATATCGGTTTCAAAGTCTGAAGCGCGAGAAAAACTTGGTTTGTCACAGCAGAGGAAATATGTTTTTTACATAGGATCACTTCAGGAATGGAAGGGTGTCGATACCTTTTTGGACGCTTCAACTAAATCACAGGAAGTTACGTTTGTTGTTGTGGGCGGATATCAACATGAAATTGAAAAATTAAAGGAGAGATATCCGCATGTTACATTTTTGGGAGAGCGGCCCTACCGCGACCTCCCGTGGGTACAGCGTGCTGCTGATATTCTTGTAATACCAAACACGGCTCGTTTTGAATTATCGTCACGTTTTACCTCACCACTTAAACTATTTACCTATATGGCATCAGGCGTACCCATTGTTGCTTCAGATGTTCCTGCAATTCGTGAAATTGTGTCAGAAAAAGAGGTTTTCTTTTTTACACCAGATGATCCACAAAACCTATCAGGGGTCATAACGTATGTGGAGAATCATCTCGATGATGCTCGCCAGCGTGCGCAGAAGGCCGTGGAGAAGGTGCAGGCATACTCATGGGATGCTCGTGCAGAAAGAATTTATAAGTTTACGTAGTCAGTATGAGTTATATCCGGTCTTTTTTTGCTCGTCACCCACTTTTCTCTTTTTTTCTACTTGCTTTTATTGTACGTGCGATTTGTCTTATTATTTTTCCGCTTCCTGATCTTTCGGGGAGCGATTTCCCGTTCTACAGTAACCTTGCTCGTACCTTTCTTGAACAGGGAAATTTTGGTGATGTGAGAAATCTTGCACCGGGGTGGCCCATCGTACTAGCAGGGCTGTACAGCATATTTGGTGTCCATGAGAGTGTTGTTGTACTCCTCTCTTTGGTCTTCAGTTCCTTATTGGTTGTCGTGATTGTCAAAATCGCTCAACTTTTTTTTGGGAACAAGGTCGCGTATGTTGCTGGGGTTATTGCGGCTCTTTGGCCACCGTTCATTATTGAAATGTTTTATTATGGAAGCTCAAATACGTTTTGTTTACTTTGCCTTGTTGTTTCCGTTCTCTTGCTTGTTGTGGCGTATACAAAGCGTTCTATATTAATGGCGTTATGCGCAGGTCTGGTATTTGGTGGTGCAGTTCTTACAGATTCTGCGTTGATCTATCTTCCTATTTGGGCAATTGGTTTCTTTGTGCTGGGACACCTTGTATTGAGAAGAAAACCACTACGGCTGGCTATCACTGTCGTTATTTGTTTTTTATTTTCGTATTTTCTTACGATTGGAATGTGGACGTACAGGAATATGGGGGTATTCCTTGATGGCGGATCGATCCCTATTGTTGCAAAAGATGTTGACACAAAATTCCTTCAGCTTGGAGAAGATTCTGCATACCGTATTGCATTACATAATGCAAAACAGTACACACTGTCAGATTTTGCTTTAATAGGCACCCGTTTCTTGTTTATGCCGCACAATCTTTCAATGTTGTCAGTACATAATACGCAGCCACACGTAGCAATGTTATTAAATTTGCTCAAACAAGAGAGCCACCCCATTACTTGGTTGGATGTACGTGTAATCTTGGAAAAAGTAAGTATCACATTGATACATGCACTGTTGGTATTGTGTTTTATATGTGCAACATTTTCCAAAAAATATAGGGCGCCAGCTCTTATTGTGTGGATCGGTATTGCGTACGGTTGGTTTTCTTCGGTTATATTTGGACTTACCCAACAAAATTTATTAATGGATATAGAACCAATTCAGCGTTTCTTTTTTCCGTATGTGCCATTTATTATCAGTATTGTGGGTGCATGGGGGTATGATGTGTGGAAAGAGTGCAAGGTGCAAAGAAGCTAATTTTCACGTATGATACAGACCATGTCCGGAGAAAAACTCACTACAAACTATATTCGTGATTTGTACAATACCGAAATTCCAAAGCGTTTTCAACATTATGAATTTGAACGTTGGTTTTCCTCAATGCGTTCTTGGGCAGACTATGTGATGACATATAAGTCACTTTGGCATCATCTTCAGACCACTTCTTTTATTTCTGTGCTCGAACTCGGTCCTGGCCCTGGGACGTGGACGCGATTATTGTTTAGAAAAAATCAAGAAGCACAGATTGATTGTTTGGATATTTCTGAAATGATGCATAAAGAGTTTCGCGCTGAAATGCGTGAAGGAGGAGAAAATGTTACGTATACCACATCAGATTTCTCTCTTTTTGAACCAAAGCGTACGTATGATTTATTTTTTTCCTCACGTGCCATCGAGTACTTTCCTGACAAAGACATCGTTGTGGCAAAGATAGCACAAGTATTAAATCCAAAAGGCAAGGGAATTATTCTTACTAAAAATGCTTCCCATGGAAAGGATAATCGCCTGCAACATTCTGCTCAAATTACACCAGATGATTTTACACAACTTCTTGAAAAATACAGACTCCATGTCGAAGGCGTGTTTCCTTGTGTTATCCGCATCCCATTTTTGGATCGCATATCTGTGTATCCAGCATTACGTTTATTTAACAAGGTATTTAAGTCAACGCCTATCACTATTCCAAATTTTTTGGTTGAAAGTTTTGTAACTGTTTTTTCAAAATAATGATTTATGAATTTATTGGGTTGGGTGGGGCAGGGAAAACATACCGTGCTGCAGAGTATGCAAAAACAAAAAATATACCACTCGTTTCAATCTTAAATTCTTGGGAACGTTCACTTTATGCTTTTTTGTTTATGGCACGCCACCCAATTGTGGTGGCGCGTCTTGTATGGTGGGTGATACAACAAGGCCAAACAGTATCTGGCCTTATATTTCACAAGATTTTTTTTCTGTTATTTCGCACACTTGGACGTGAAGGGAAAATCTTATTTTTGGATGATGCAGTGATAGACGAGGGGCTTGTGCAATTTATTATATCTCTTTTTGAAGAACCCGTGTCTGCAAAAGATATAAAAAATTATATACAGCTGATACTCTCGGTCGCTCCAAGGCAAATTTATATTTTAGATACACCGATCTTGATTAGGCAAGAACGAATGACACACCGTAGAAGAATACCAAGGAGTATTTTTGGTACTCACTATGGTATTGTCCGGAATAAAACTCTTGAAATTAATTACCCCATCATCGTTAAGTGTCTTTTGCAGGATGTTGATGCGGAGATTGTAAGTGGTATTTAAATCTTTTTTCTTGCAACAATAAAAAGGCGGGTGCCTGTAGATTTCGTATGAGTAAAATATTTTTTATATATCTTGTATAGGAGATCGTTAAGCGTTTTTGAATTTAAGATAAACATGCGATTGCTAAACATTCTTTGAAGTATACTCACAACGGGTGATTGTTTATTAAGGTATTCAATTCTTTCAATTTCAAAAAAATTCTCTATCGTTTTTTTGATTGTTTGTTTATTAAAATGTTGAAAGTGTTTCGGATTTGTTGGTGTTGTGTCTGATGGCACGGTAATAATCAGGTAGCCATTAGTAGTTAGGAACTTGCAAATATTTTTTAAAAAAGTTTGTATTTGATTTGGCTCAATGTGTTCCAATACTTCTATTAAAGTTGCCACTTCAAACAATGATGATTGGTCGGATATTTCAGAAAGCATGTCAACCGTGTTGTATGCACCTTTAACATCAAATGCACGTGCAAAGCGAATTGCGTGTTCAGAATAGTCAATACCCAAAATTGTAGTGTTCGTTGGCGATTGTTTCCGTAGTTCGTATGTAAATTTTCCGTCACCACACCCCACGTCAAGTACAGACGAAGGTCTGAGTGTATGAACATAATCTAAAACATATTCTATATATGAACGGTAGATAAAACCCCAAAATAATGTTTGTGATTGAGAAAAGTTATCTCGAATAGATACTAGATGATGATAAGGAAACTCATATTGTGCCTCCTGCATTTCTTCATATTTGTTTCTCATGATCTTCGTAGAATTATTGTGGTAATACCTAGTGTGCAAAATCGCCCAATAATACGAGCAATAATTACACCCATTACACCGGCACTATATACACCAACCACAAGTAGCACCACTTGCAGTATGTTAGCGCTGGCGTTATATAGGTACAACCCACGTGTATTCTCTTGAGATTGTAATGCCCCCAAGGGAAGTACGGAGGCGGTTCCTATGATACTAATTGCATAGAGTTGTGATAGGGGGATTGATTCTGAGTATGTTGGGAAAAAGGTTGAAAAAAACAAAGGCGCCAAAAGAATATAACCACCCATGACGAGCGCAATAAAGCATAGGAAACGCCATGTTTTTATTCCAATATTTTTGACAATCGTATCGTTATTTTGTGCGCTTAATTTTGGGAGTGCAATTGTATAAATATTTTTGAGAAATCCTTTGATTTGTTCTAGTGGGGCAATAGCAATAGAGTATGTTGCTACTTGGAGTGGTCCAAGAACGGTAAAAAGAAGAATTTTATCAAGTTGTGTTGCGGCAATACCCACAATACTCATTAATGAAAGATGTTTTCCGTAGGTAATTGCATTTGGATCAATGGTTTCGGTTATAGGTATGGTGCGGAATATTTTTTTGAGAAAAATATAACGCATAACTGTCCATGGTATGAAATATGCCGACACTATCACATAAAGTGTATCCGTTACGAGGAGTGTGATAATCATTGTTATTACCGCAACAAGTGTTGCAATAATATTTTGTTGGGTCATCACATTAAACTGCTTTTTCCCTTGGAGAACAGATTCATACAACAAAAAGCTTTCCATTAATGGAAGAAAGAGAGCAGCAATCAGGAAACTTGCAGCCATGTCTACATTGTGCGCAAAGAACCAGTAATACCCTGCAATTCCCAAACTTGAAAGTCCTGTCAGCACTGACCACGAAAGGCGAGTTTTTAGTGCGGGGTAAATGGTTCCAGATGCATGCTTAGCAACTGAACGTATCAGAGCAACATTTAAACCTGGTAGTGTAAAAATGGTGAGAAAACTCGTACTTGCAAGAATGAAACGATACGACCCATAAACTTCCTTTGACAAAAGATTTGCAAAGAGGATTGAAAGTGAAAATGATGCCATTGCACTTACAAATTGACCCACAGTAAGCCAACTGCTATTTTTTGTGAGATACACCATGTCGGTTTTGGTATATCGTTCGCTCCAGCGTAACAATTTTACGAAATTGTTTTTTAAAGAGTGCATAGAGTGCATCATCGTTTCCTAAAGATTGCGTAGAATTCTGGATAGAGCGGCAAGCGTGTGATTTTGGTAATCCAATACCATAGAGCATACAGGGGGAACTTTTTACGAAACTGTCGCCGTGTCGGTTGTACATACCCCGTTTCAGCGAGATTGAATCCAAACTGCTCAAGTGCACGAACATTTCGTGTGTTCCAGTAATTTAGGTGTCCCCCTGGTTCTATGTAGAGTTGTGATGCAACAACACTATCTTTCTTTAGCAGACGAGCAACAAGTGACTTCCAACGTGCCCATGTACCGTTTGGGAGTTTTAGAAAAAGCAAACCGTTTTCAACAAGACCGCGGTGAATGTTTTGCAGTGTTTTTGGAACATCAGAAACATGCTCAAGAACATCAAACATAGTGCATATATCAAAAGTGTTTGGTGCTAGCGTTATGGTCTCTACGTTTCCTCGTTCAGTGGGATATCCAAAATAGCGGCGTGTTAGCTCAATATAATTTGGTGACATTTCTACAGTGAGGGTGTGTTCTGTAGGTACGTCACGCTGTATCAATTCGTGCACAAAGAACGCACCACTTGCCCCTAAATCAACAGCATGTATCTGTGTTGGGTTTTTTGAAACTAGTGTGAGTAATTTTTTTGCGGTGGTGCTGTACAGATCTTTTTTGTGATAGTTTTCACGTGGGTATTTTTTTGCAAGAGTTGCCACGGTTTCTTGTGACGATGGTTCTATATCAATAAAATACTTTTGTTGTTCATCGCGTATGAGAGGGGTAACAAAAATAAAATGACATGATGGGCAATGCATCATGATTTGGTTCCAAAATGGCTTTGTGTGTGTGGCACCACAGTTTATGCAGGGCATGTTCTGTAGTGTAGCATGGTGCTAGGACATTGTTTCGGTGGGGTGGGGGTGATACTATCTTTTCCATATGGAACGTATTTTTCGATGGATAACTCTCGGCGGGCTTTTTATTATTCCTTTTATTCCTTTGTTTATTTCGGAATCAATGTTCTTTCCGTACATTACGGGTAAGGCATTTGCATTCCGTATTATTGTTGGTTTGACGACGATTGCATGGTTGTTGTTGGCTTTTGAGAACCCTGCATACAGACCAAAACGTTCACCGATACTGTGGTCGGTTCTAGCGTTTGCGGGTGTCATTGGTTTGGCAACTATCTTTGCAGAAAATCCTGCACGCAGTTTTTGGAGCAATTTTGAACGCATGGAAGGGTACATTACAATTGTGTTCTTACTCCTGTACTTCTTTGTGCTTACGTCATGTGTACGCACAGATAAACTGTGGCGCGCATTGCTCAACACCACCGTGGTCGCAAGTATGCTGACGGCGGGGTACATATTTATGCAGATGGCGGGTATGTTCGGTACCTACACGTGGGGTGATCGCCTCGGGGGTACCTTGGGTAATGCGGCATATCTCGGTGTCTATATGCTCATTCAGCTTTTTGTGACGGGGTGGTTACTCTATACATCACGTGCTGTACTTGCACGCGTACTCTATGGTCTCGCCATGCTCACACAGTTCTTTGTGCTCTACCAAGCGGGAACACGTGGTACGCTCCTCGGTTTTCTCGCAGGAGTGGGTATCGCCGTATTTCTCATTGCACTTTTTGAAAAACAAAATCAGCGTTTGCGAAAGGTTGCATGGAGCGGAGTCATCGGCGTTTTGATACTTATTGTTGGATTCTTCTTTGTGCGTGATACGGCGCTCGTGCAAAACAGCTCCGTACTTTCTCGTTTCGCCAACATCTCATTTGAAGACACCACCACACAGTCTCGCATGATTATTTGGAGAGACATTGCATGGGGAGGATTCAAAGAACGTCCAATACTTGGTTGGGGTCAAGACAATTTTATTCACGTATTCGGTATGCATTATGAGCCAGGGATGCACAAACAGGAGCCATGGTTTGATCGTGCGCACAACGTATTCTTGGATTGGTTGATTGCAGGCGGTGTTCTTGGCTTGTTTGTGTATCTCTCATTGTTTATCGCATGTGTGTATGTGCTGTGGCGCACATCTGCGTTTTCTATTATTGAGAAGTCGCTTTTTGCGGGGTTGCTGGTTGGATACTTCATTCACAACATGTTCGTGTTTGATAACCTCGTCAGTTATATCGGTTTCTTCACCATACTTGCCCTTATACATGTGCGCGCTAGCGAAGGGAATGCACTACTGATTTCTGAACGTTTCGTGCTTACCAACAAAGTTGCACCATGGGTGCAAGGCGCTGTGTGCATTGTGGGTTTGTGTACACTCTATATGTTAAATGCACCAGGAATCGCACGTGCCAAGGAGTTGGTGATGGTTATACGTTCTAAAAATCCAACAGAGATTTTTAAAATGTTTGATGATTTGACCTTACAGTATGGATTTCTCGGTCGTGAAGAGGTGCGTGAGCGTATGTCGCAGACTGCAGGTGCAGTGTTACGAAGTGATATCCCCCCAGTGACCGGTACTCCTTTTGTAGGAAGGGCTATTGAAGAACTACAAAAACAAATTATTTCTGATCCGCTCAATACACGCCCACTCTACTTCGCAGGTAGGTTGTTGGTAGATGCCGGGCACCATGAGGCTGCGTTAGAGGTGCTTGATCGTGCGCTCTCCTTAAATCCAGATCGACAAATTATTTTGATGATAAAAGGTCAGTTATTGCGCGAAATGAAACAATTTCAAGAATCGTTTGAGGTATTTAGGCATGTGTATGATATTTCTCCCGGCTTTGATGAAGGGCGTTTGGAGTATATTATTGCGGCTAATATTCTCGGAGACAAAAACTTGGTTGCTGAACAAATTGCATTACTCGAGGAGCGAGTCAGGGAGTTTCCAGAAGATACAAAAAGTCTACTTCTATTCGGTACGGTGTGTGCCAATGTGGGGGTAAATGACAAGGCGATTGGAGCATTTGAAAAGCTTATGGAGCTTGACCGTGCAAATTATGCAGAACGAGCCACAGCAATTATCGAAGCACTTAAAAGCGGGAAGCGAGTGAACATTCATTTGCAGTAGTTGCATTCTGTAGAGGAGTGTGCTACACTTCTTTTTGTGAGTGCAGTGGCGTGTTATGCTACTACACAGATGTTCTAACAAAAGCTCTACGCATTGCGTGGGGTTTTTGTTTTATGCACATCATATACTTCCTTTCTGGTTCGGCTCATTTATACTGTAGGGACATAGTTACACGGATAATTTTTTTGTATGACAAAGATTTTAAATCGCTCAATGATTTTTGGTGCAGTCGTCGGTTGTGTATTGCTTGGTATCGGTTGGTACGCGTACCAGATGTTTTTTTCTCCAAGCGTACGTATGCTTGAACGTGCAGAGTACGTTGCGGTATTTCTTGATACCAATCAGGTATTCTTTGGTCACGTAGATACAATGGATGATGAACACGTTGTGCTCTCACGTGTGTACTACTTACAGCAATCACCAACAAGCGCAGAGGATTTTGTGCTGATGAAGAGTGGTGCAGAGTTGCACGGTCCACGTGATGAAATGGTCGTCAGTCAGAATCACATTTTGTTGATACAACCGCTTCGCCCAGATTCACAAGTTATCTCCACCATCGCAGAATTTGAAGCCGGACAGCAATAAAAGAAGTAAGCGACCGAGTTCCGACATTGGAACTCGGTCGCTTTTTCGTTTCTCCATTTTCTTTTTTAGAGTGTTATGTACAATAGATATGTTTGTGTGCATACATGGCCGGTGGCTGCACTCACATAGAACATCTTGGAGCTTCGCACCCGCCGGTCATGCATGCACGTAATACAAAAGACCGATTCCCTCTGTAGGGATTCGGTCTTTTGTATTTGAAAAAGTGAATAAGAAATGAAATCTGTACTTAAAAACTTACACGTATTAAAAATATTTTTCTAAAAACATAAAAAAGTTTTTTTAAAAAATAAATTTGAAAATAAAATGTAAAAAGTTATCCACAACTTTCTTAAAAACAGATTGTATTGCATATGTTTATGCACGATACTTTGAGTAGAACATATATGCATACACATATGTATGTATGTGTCGGTCGAATTTAAAAACCTACTTCGTCGTGGTACCACGACACTACTATGGCAAAAAAACGAGCCAAGAAGGCAAAGAAGGCAAAGCGCCCAGCAAAGCGTGCAAAGCGCCCAGCAAAGCGTGCAAAGAAGGCAAAGCGCGCAACTAAGCGCCGCCGCGCATAGTTCTTTGTCCCACATACAAAAAATCCCGCTCTGCGGGATTTTTTGTATACAAGCAATAAATCGGGAACAGGGAACAGAAGGCAGGGAACAGAAACAGACGGAGAAGCGCCCGAAGTGCTTTGAGCGCTTCGGGCGCTCAGTGCATTTCGTACCCGTTCCCCGTTCTCGTATATAGTGCTACAATGGGCGCCTGTACTAGAAAACTATGGGATTTTTGACCACACTATTCGGTGATGAGACATCACGCACCATTGCCAAACTCCAGACAAAAGTAGAGGCAATCAATACATTAGAACAGGCAGTGGCAGCACTGCCTGACGATGCGTTCAAGGGCAAAACAGCAGAACTCAAAGAACGTCTTGCACAAGGCGCACTCTTGGATGACATATTACCTGAAGCGTTCGCATTAGTGCGCGAAGCAGCAAAACGTACACTCAAGCAACGACACTACGATGTGCAACTCATCGGAGGCATGATTTTGCACCAACATGCAATTGCTGAAATGCGTACAGGAGAGGGAAAAACTTTGGTGGCAACATTACCTGCATACCTCAATGCGCTTACCGGTAAGGGTGTGCATATCGTTACCGTCAACGACTATCTTGCACGTCGTGATGCCGTATGGATGGGACAAATTTATGCCTTCCTAGGTTTGACGGTCGGTGTGGTCAATAGCCAGCGGCAATCATTTATATACGATCCATCACATACAGAATCAGATGCACAACGTGATGATGTCGGCGGGTTCAAGGTTATCTACGAATTTTTGCGACCGTGTGAAAAAAAGGATGCATATCGTGCGGATATCACCTACGGCACCAACAGTGAGTTCGGGTTTGATTTTTTGCGCGACAACACGATATATCGCAAAGAGGATTTAGTGCAACGTACTCCAGAGGAGGGTGGCCATCATTACGCTATTATCGACGAAATCGACTCTATTTTGATTGATGAGGCGCGCACACCTCTTATTATTTCCGTACCTACGCGAGAAAGTGAAAAATTGTACAGCACGTTCGCGCAAATTGCGGCGCGTTTGACAGAAAATGAGGATTACGAAGTGGACGAGAAAAAACATGCAGTGTTGCTGACAGATGTCGGTATTGAAAAAGCAGAAAAAATGCTCGGTATTGAGAATATTTACACCGATGCGGGTATTCGCCACGTACATCACCTGGAAACAGCGGTGCGCGCCCGTGCACTCTACAAACGCGATAAAGAGTATGTGGTACGCGATGGGGAAGTAGTTATTGTGGATGAGTTTACCGGTCGTTTGCAACCAGGTCGTCGTTGGTCTGAAGGATTGCACCAAGCGGTTGAGGCAAAAGAAGGTGTACGTATTCAAGAAGAATCACGCACGCTCGCATCTATCACATACCAGAACTTGTTCCGCATGTACGACAAAATCGCGGGTATGACCGGTACAGCGCTTTCCAGCAGTGAAGAATTCTATAAGGTATATGGTTTGCAGGTTATTACCGTGCCGACACATCGTTCAATTGCGCGTGTTGACCATAACGATTACATCTACCAAACAGAAAAAGGAAAATTTGAGGCGATTGCAAAGCGTGTGAAAGAAGCACATGAGAAGGGTCAGCCGGTGCTCATTGGTACGGTATCTATTGAAAAGAACGAATTGCTTTCAATGCACCTGCAACGCGAAGGTATTCCGCACACGGTGCTCAACGCAAAAATCCACGAACAGGAAGGAGAAATTATTGCACAGGCAGGACGTAAGGGCGCGGTTACGGTGGCAACGAACATGGCGGGTCGTGGTGTGGACATTAAACTTGGTGGTCCGCTTGCAACCACTGAAGAATACGAGGAAATCAAAAATCTCGGGGGGTTGTTCGTACTTGGTACAGAGCGTCATGAAGCGCGTCGCATTGACGATCAGTTGCGTGGCCGTTCGGGCCGTCAGGGTGATCCAGGAGAAACACAATTCTTTGT
>CAZFMQ010000004.1:0-40628 GCA_964520295.1 uncultured Candidatus Saccharibacteria bacterium | reverse complement strand
AAGTATTAGCTCCGCTTTCGCGGAGTTATTCCTGACTTCTAGGTACGTTCCCACCCGTTACTACCCCGTTTGCCGGTGCCCTTGCGGGCCCCTTGACTTGCATGCCTTATCCACGCCGCCAGCGTTCATCCTGAGCTAGGATCAAACTCTACATATAAAGCGGAGCAAAAGTGCTCACGCTTTTTTCAAGCAGAACAAAAGAAAAAATATGACCGACATGCGCGCGTAGCGCGCATGTCGCAATCCCAAAACATACTGTGTTGAGGGACAAATCTGTGATTACGGATTCTATTTCTCTTTTGATTTTTTAGATATCTATGTAAACCATGCTGTGTACTACAGCATAATTCAAATAGACGGGTTGTTGCATGTCTGTTTTGGGCTACAAAGACAGACATGCAACGATGTGCGCGATCGCGGTGGCAACCGCGCACATGTTCGGCGCGTACTGCTGCTAAGAAGTACGCGCCATTTTTATTGAGTTTTCAAAGTGCCTCTCCCCACTGCAATTTTTTACCCCGCTCCAGCTCACACCGGAACGGGGCGCTGATTACTGTAGGAGCACTTATTATAGTCGCCAAAAGCCCTCTGTCAAGGCGCCACACTGCCGTTGTGGAAAGCCCGTGGATAACAAAAGAGCCCGCAATTCTGGTGTACCAGAATTGCGGGCTCCCCCATGATGCGACGCCGACAGGCGCCGCAACACAGCACGATTAGTTGTCCGAGTTAGAAGAACCGGCAACAAACGTAAACTCCTCGCTCTCATCAGATGCGCCATTCGGAGCCACAATGCGCAATGTGTACTTTCCAGAACTCATGTTCGTCACATTCTGAAACGGATTGTAGCTCACATAATTTTCACCGCGTGAAAATGCAAATGTGCGTGACGCAGCTACTGTTGATCCCTTCAAGAGATCAAACGTGAGTATATAGCTATCGTATTCCGTAGGAGCCATGAATTCAAACTCCGTGTAGATTTGCTCTCCAAGCACATATTCATCTGTGCTTTGTGGAGCACTTATGACAATTGAATAGTCATCTACAAGAATCTGAAACCACTTGTCGCTCTCATCGTAGGCACTCGTATCTGTTGTGCTTTGTATCCACATTTTGTAACGACAGTTTGCATCGTTGTTAGATGGCAATGAAGCACGCACAGGCATCCATGTATACACGCCATCATTCAACTCGTTTGATGCAATGATGTGGTCTGCAGTGCCACAGTTATTCTTCAAACCAATTTTCACAGTACCTGAGCCACCAACAAATCCTTTTTTAGTCCACTTGGTGGTAATTTTGTCTCTACCAGCAACGTAGCGCTCCTGACCATTATTTGGACTTGTCACCGTGATGATATTTGTCGTCTGCGTGCTGTTGATCACCTGCACGAGGTGGCGTACTGATTCCACAACGTCTCTATCGCTGGTAGTTTCGTCTGTGTACTTATCAATACGTATGTAGCGCTTTCCTGCTGTTGCATTCGCATCAACAAAGAACTCCGCGTATGAGTCAGATGTGTTTTTTACCGTCGTTGGCTTTGCTTGATCACCCACGTAGATGTCCAAGCGACCTTTGAGACCTGCACCGTAGATGAATGCGCGCTCTCCTGCATAAATCACATTTTGATCAGCAGCTTTTGCAGTCATGTATTTTACAGCAAGCGTGCCTGTCTGTGGTTCATTACATGGTGCTTTGATGCAGTTGATGACGGTGCCACCACCGCTTGTTTGCAACTGTGCTATCTGCGCTTTGAGCGCTTCAATCTGTGCAAGTAATTGTTTAATAAGTTCTGCCTTGAGCGCCTCAATCTGTTGTGTGATTGATGCGACATCGCTCTGTGCCTTTGCAGATGACAACACAGCACCCGCAGATGTTACTGCGTGCGTCGGCGTTGCCACGAGCATAGATGCGACCAGCATGGTCGCGAAAAGATATGTACCTTTTTTCATATTACTAACTAACTAAGAGAGAATAATAATTCCAAAACCCTTACGGGACAGTATACCAAATACACTGCCCCCCACCCCGCAATCGCGGTGGGGATAAAAATGAACGAATACAGGCATGTACCCACACCCTCTACACTGACTATGGAGCACAACGACTAAAATGTTACATCCTCGCACCGACGTGAGAGTTTAGCTCTCAAGTAAAAAGCCCCGAACATCGGGGCTGTATAGGGAACGTATCCAATCAGTGCGACAAAATCTCAAAGAGATTTTGTCAGTGGTGGTACGGCCACGTCCTTCTGGACTGCGGCCGAAACATCAGGGCGTGCATTTGCTGCGCCCTGCGCTGCGTGCGGTGCGCGAAGCGCGCCGCACGATGAAACGGGGTACGCTTGAGCACCGTGTGCCCAATCCACCCCAGCGAAATGAGGAGCGACACCGACACCGCAAGCGGTATCAGTACAAACTCGGTGCTCCGGTACTCACCCTCGCACCTCATCGATCCCTCCTTTCAAAGGAGTGCGAGAGGTACTTCCACGCACCTCCGAAAAACAAAGCGATGAGTGCAACCGCGAACCCGACGTCCAGAAACTTTTGCAGCACGTTTTCTCCTTTCTGTTGTCGTTAAAAGAACTTCCCCATCGCGACTATACCCCGCACCACACCTTCACGCAACCTCAAGAAAACTTTATGACTATTTGAGATTGCTCGCGTACAATAGGGGCATGCACCTACATGACCCGATTTCAAAGGTACTGCGCATTACCGACACGCACGCCAAAGCGCTTAAAAAATTAGGCGTCACCACACTACATGACCTGCTGTATCACTTCCCCGCACGCTACGCGACACTCGGCGATGAAACAGCAATTGCTGATGCACCCGCCGGTGCCGTCGTTGTGCTCGGCACCGTTTCAAAACTAAAAACACGCAAGGGATGGAAACGCCGTATTCCGATGGCAGAAGGTGTGCTGGATGACGGCACCGGCAAAATAAAATTGCTGTGGCTCAATCAACCCTACATTGCAAAAATGATTCCTGAAGGCAGTTCGGTAAAGGTGGCGGGCAAATTATCTGAAAAAAATGGCGCACGCTCCATGATAAATCCAGAAATTGAAGTCGTGCCCGCGGGTGCCATTACCGTCAACACTGCACTCTTCAAAAAACAAAATCCTGATGCCGAATACACCACCGGATTATTTCCCGTGTACCCGGAAAGCAGGGGCGTCACGTCGCGCTGGTTCTATCACGCAGTACAAAAACTATTGGCGATGCCAGAGTTACTTGCACAACTCACCGATCCCATTCCTGACGCAATTTTGAAACGATACAATTTGCCCGCACTCAAAACAGCACTGGTATGGATACACACGCCCAAAAACGAAAAGGACAGCGTAGCCGCACGCAAACGATTCGCCTTTGAAGAAGTTTTTCTCATTCAACTACGCAAACAACAAGAGCGTGCACACAATGATGCGTTGCCCGCATGGATCATCAAAACCAACAAAAAAGAAATGAAAGCATTCGCCGACCGTTTTCCCTTCACACCAACACAAGCACAGCAAAAAGCCGTTGCCGATATTCTGCGTGATTTTGCAGATGGCAATGCGATGTCGCGCTTACTTGAAGGTGATGTGGGTTCGGGAAAAACATTTGTTGCCGCGGCAACTGCACACGCCGTGGTCACCAGTCGCCCTGATACGTCAAAAGATTTTGGCAACTTACAAGTTGCCTACATGGCACCGACAGAAATTCTTGCCACACAACACTTTGAATCATTCATTGAGTATTTTCGCGGTTTGCCGATACGTGTCGGTCTCATTACATCATCGGGTTGTAAAAAATTTCCTTCAAAAGTTGATAGGCGTGGGTGGACGGATATTTCACGCACACAATTGCTCAAGTGGGTTGCCAACGGAGAAATTGAAATTCTTATTGGTACACACGCACTTATTCAGAAAGCAGTGAAATTCAAACACCTTGCATGTGTCTACATCGATGAACAACATCGCTTCGGTACCAAACAACGAGCGGAGCTTGCTCGTAAATCACACGACGCTCGTCTGCCCCACTTGTTGTCTATGACCGCAACACCAATTCCACGCACACTTGCACTGACTGTGTACGGCGATTTGGATATTTCATTACTTGATGAAATGCCCGCGGGGCGCAAAGAGATTATCACGACCATGACGCCACCAGAAAAACGAGCAGAGGTGTATGAGCACATTCGTCGCGAAGTGGCAGACGGCAGACAAGCGTACATCATTTGTCCGCGTATTGATGAGCCCGATCCTGATAAAGAGATGGCGCTACGCGCAAAGTCGGTGGAGGCAGAAGCAGAACGTTTGGCGAGCGATGTGTTTCCTGAATATACACTCGGCATGTTGCACGGAAAAATGAAATCAGTGGACAAGGAAGGTATCATGCGCGAGTTTGCAGATGGCACCATTCAGATTTTAGTCGCTACATCGGTGGTGGAAGTGGGCGTGAATGTGCCGAACGCCACGATTATCGTCATTGAAGGCGCGGAGCGATTCGGATTATCGCAGTTACACCAATTGCGCGGCCGCGTGCTACGTTCAACACATCAAGCGTACTGTTATTTGTTTAGCGATTCAAAAGGTGCGACAACAAAAGAGCGTTTGAAAGCGCTGACGACCGCGCGCAATGGCTTTGAGTTGGCGGAACAAGATTTGCGATTGCGTGGTGCAGGAGAATTATATGGCGGACGACAATGGGGTATCACTGATGTTGGCATGGAAGCACTCAAAAATCTAAAAATGGTGGAGGCGGCACGCACCGAAGCGCATGCACTCATTGCACACGATCCAACGCTCAAAAATACGCCTCACCTTGCAGATGCAGTACGCGAACATGATGCGGTGCATTTTGAATAATACCTCGCGTGTTATCTACCTTGCCTATTTCCGAGAAATCGCTCTACACTCCCCACTGCATCTACCGTTTGTTGTATACGAACCTCTCCTGAGCTCTGCAAAATATCTACACTTGTCGTTGCCTGATCCGTTGTCGTTGCCGTGTCCGTTGCAGTTTCTACTTCAACAGGTGTTGTCGTTGCAGTGTCTCCTACGGTATCGGTACCATCTTCATCATTTTTTTCCTCTTGCGCAGTATCGTTCTGTACATCGCTCACCTCAACATGTGGCAACTCATCTGCAATCAATGATTTGAATGTATCTTCTTCTTCAAACGGCAATTCGTTTAATTTTTCTGACAAATGTGCAATGGCTTTGCGCACCTGTTCGTGACCCTCACGATTACCGCGCTCCTGCAATCCCGTCGATACCGTTCCAAGCATTTTGAGCGACTCGCGAATGTCACGATCACGTTTTGACCACCGCGCGGTGCGATCTTCTGTATCTTCTCCCTCTTCTGCCACAGTATCTACCTCCTCTTCATGCACGACAACATCTGATGCAACAGAGAGCGACATTGCGGTTGCTTCTGGTTGCTCATGTTCTGATTGCTCTGATGCATCCTCCTGCTTCTCCTCATTTGATGTCTCTTGAGAACGTGCTACTGAAAGTGTGGCGTCAACAGCGTCTGTTTCTTGTGGTGGTGTAGGTTCTTGTTTTGTACGTGCAGACACACGCGTACTACGACGTTGTGTTTCCTCTGCAATCAGTGATTCAATTTCTTCAACGCGCTCTTGTGCGATAGCAACACGCACCGCATCTTTCTTTGGTTCAGGTGTCAGCGCGAGGCGCACGGTCTCCGTTGCGCGCTTTACGCCAAACAGCACGTCGCCTGGACGTGCGCTATCGGCAAGTGCCGTGGTACCGCCACCCACAACAAGCAGGACAACGGCAAGTGCGGGTACCAACACACGCGCGTGGAAAAACCACGACCATGAGACGTATGGACTTTCCACGGGCATCTGCGCATGTGCATCTGCCACAAAACGCCAGACACGCTCGCGTTCATCATGCGAGAGTGATTCTACAGCCACCTTGCTCAGTGCTGTGTATGCGTTTGTATAGTGTTCGTTAGACATGTTCGTTCATAAGCCGTTCCAGTAATTTAAGTGCGCGGTGATGTCGCACCTTTGCGTTGTTTTCAGACACACCGAGCATCTCGCCAATTTCCGCAAACGACAACCCAGACCAATAGCGAAGCGTCACCACATCGCGATACTGCTCGGGTAAGCGCGCCACAAGTGTGCGCATACCATCGGGATCAGTGATGTCTGCATCAACGCGTGGATGTGCGTGCACTTCAAGATCATCCAGTGATTCGGTCGTGCGCTCTCCATAGTGTCGTGCAAGTTTTCGTTTTGCAATGACGAAGACGAAGCTATAAAAATGCGCGTCTGATATGTACCTAAACTTCGGAAGCGCAGACCAGAGATCTACAAAAATATCTTGCACGATGTCCAGCGATTCCTCGCGCCCGCGAGTACGCGGGCGCACGAATGAAAAAATGCGGTCGGCGAGATGGTCATAGAGTGCCCGAAACGCCTTATCATTACCCTGCCCAGCCTGTGCCAGCACATCCTGAAGCCCGTTGTCGTTTTGTGGAGGAACGCTCATAGAAATAATGTCTTTCTATTGTACAAAGGTTACAGCGAATTGTCTGTACCACGCCCAGACCCTACTTGGGGATTCGAACCCCGAGAGCATTACCATATTTAGTACCCGTCGTCACGAGTATTTTTCCTCTTTGTCCGCCCCCCCTGGATTCGAACCAGGAACCGGTCGTGTATATTTTCAATACAGTCGGTTCACTCGTTCGGGGAAAAATGTGCTGTTTGTGCGCGTGCTAGGATTCGAACCTAGAACCGGTCGTGTATAAGACGACTGCTCTACCATTGAGCTACACGCGCATAGTTCCCCTCACTCCCTGCCGACTGTAAGACAACTGCTCTACCATTGAGCTAGGGGCGGGTACTCTCTTGTACTCCCTGCCGACTGTAAGACAACTGCTCTAACCATACAGCGAGGGGGTGCAAAATCTACTATAGCAAGAATGAAAAAAGCAGGCGATTGATTTCGCCTGCTTAGGGTGCCGCGCGCGCCTTACGACGCATGGGCACCGACCTCCTGAAGCCAGCGCCGAACGTCGCGTTCGGTCACCTCTTTGGTGCTGAGGTCCTTGAGGACCTCCATGCACCATGCAAACTGCCGGAGAGAAACCCCCTCCAGCTCCAGGAGCTCCTGGAGCTCCTTGGCCTCCGGGGAGAGGCCTTCGTGCGTGGTCGCCGGCACGAGCCGAAGACCGCGTCTATCCCTGACCTTCATCTTACACCTCCCTTCTGCAGAGCAATATATCAGAAAAAAGATAGGTCGTCAAATTTTTGAATAACAGGAAGCGTCCGAATCCCGACATGTAGGGATTCGGACGCACTGTTCCCTTGCCTGCCCGACTGCGAAAGCGGGCGGGTTCCCTATTTTTTACGCCACCTTACGTGCCTTCTGTTCAAGTACATCTTGCACCATACCCTCTGCATCAAATTGCATATCACGCGCTGTCAGCACACCGCGCTTCTGTAATTCAGCAACAAAAAACTTTTGCATACCAAGCAATTCAGTGTCGGCAATACCATACGCACCTTTGATTTCCTCAATAGCATCTGCGACACGTGCACTGCGCTCTTCCGGTGTTGCCGCACCATCTTCTACGTGTGTCCCGATGTCATCAGACATCTCCATATTCTCACGACCTGTTAGTGCGTTTGCCTCTTGTGAAGCATCCATTGCCTCATTGTTGTATCCGCTCTCTGATTTTGAGCGACCAAAAAAGTTTTCAAACATAGTACAGTGCTTACGCTGCTAGATCAGGATTGAGTTTTTCAAGATCATCTACCTCCTGTGGTGTAACGCCTGTTTCTTCGTATGCTTCCTGCACCACCTTCAAATTCTTTTGCGACTTTGTCTCTGGCACATTGATGCGTGCCTCTCGACCATCGCCTGCACCTTCCTGTGCAGAACCATTAAAAAGTTTTTTAAGAAAATCCATAGTGTTATTAGATTAGTTGGCTAAAAACCGCCACATCTATTATACCTCTTTTTTGTCACGTTTCACGGCAATGCCATGTGCTCGCAAAACCCCCTCAAATTCGTCCTGTTCAATGGTTTCTTTCTCCAACAAATGCGCCACGATAGCATCCAGCGCAGGACGGTGCTTTTTGAGCGCCTCTACCGCCTCTTTCAGCGCACTATCTACGAGCAATCGTACCTCTGCATCAACGGTTGCCGCAATTGCTTCTGAATATTCACGCCCTTCCACGATCATACCGCCCGCCGCCGCATGCACACCTTCATCACGCAATGCAACGGGGCCAATTTTTTCTGACATGCCGTAGCGCGTTACCATATCGCGCGCCAACGCACTCGCCATTTGCAAATCACTTGAAGGGCCAGTTGTCACATCACCAAAAATTTCTTGCTCCGCTGCATAGCCACCCAATATCATTGCGAGTCGATCAACAAATCCCTTGCGTGAGAGTAAGCGCGTTTCTTCCAATGGCAACGAGAGTGTGTATCCACCGGCATGTCCGCGCGCAATAATAGATACCTTGTGCACAGGATCTGCATTCGGTAACACTGAAGCAACGAGTGCGTGGCCCGCTTCGTGGTATGCCGTTATCTTTTTTTCGTGATCAGAGAGAATATGACTCTTGCGTTCTGGTCCGAGCATCACTTTTTCAATAGAACGCACCAAATCAAACTGCGATACCTTTGTACGATTTTCGCGCGCTGCCAAAATCGCCGCTTCGTTTGTCAACGACTGCAAATCAGCACCAGAAAATCCGGGTGTACGTTCTGCAATTACTTTCATGTTCACATCCTCTGCAAGCGGTTTTTCTTGTGAGTGCACTGCCAAAATTGCTTCGCGATCTGCGCGGTCTGGTAAATCAATACGCACACGACGATCAAAACGCCCTGGACGCAATAACGCGGGATCCAGCACATCAGGTCGGTTCGTTGCTGCCATCACGATGACACCTTGGTTTGGTTCAAAACCGTCCATCTCCACAAGTATTTGGTTGAGTGTCTGCTCGCGTTCATCGTTACCACCGCCCAACCCTGCACCGCGCACGCGCCCAACTGCATCAATTTCGTCAATAAAAATAATGGCAGGTGCTGATTGCTTCACTGTTTGGAACAAATCACGCACGCGCGATGCACCCACGCCCACAAACATCTCCACAAACTCCGAACCTGAAATAGAGAAAAATGGCACACCCGCCTCCCCCGCAACGGCGCGCGCAAGCAGTGTTTTACCTGTACCCGGAGACCCCATGAGCATCACACCCTTTGGAATGCGCGCGCCGATTTTGCTGAACTTCTTTGGGTTCTTGAGGAAATCCACAATCTCCATCAATTCTTCTTTTGCTTCTTTCACACCCGCAACATCTTTGAAGGTTACTTTTTCTTTATCACGCGGATCAAAAAAGCGTGCGCGTGATTGTCCGAACGAAAGCGCTTGCATGCCCGCACCCTTCACCTGACGCGAAAGCATCCACATCAAAAAGAGAATGAAGAAAATCGGCAATAGAATAGGAAGTAGGTTTGCAACCCAAAACCAGAATCCTGATTCGCGCTCCACCGTGATAGTCGTTGTACCAAGTTGCTCCGCGGTTACACCGTATGAAGCAAGTGTTTCAATCAGTGATGCATTTGTTTCTTTCTGTGAAGTTTTGGTTGTGCCATCGTGATACACAAGTTCCAACATGTCACCCTGTACGGCAATAGATGCAATCTGCTCTGCGGTCACATCATGCGCGACTTGCGACAGTGGAATATCTTCGGGAGCGTTGGCATCTGAAAATGCTGACAGCAACATACCGAGACACACGAGCATAGCAATACCCATGAGCAGATTCTGCCAAAACGGGCGCTGTGGCGGTGTCTGTTTGCCCTTCGGTTTTTTTGTAGACGCGTCGGCCATAAATAGTAGGAAGTAGTATAACAGAAAAGCGGCGCGTCGTACCCGACGCGCCGCACCATCTCACTTTTTCTTCCCAGAGGGTCGTGTGTGCACGTCCAATGTTGGATCATCTGACAACACACGCAGAAACATGCGCACGCAAAATCCCAGCACAAGGACAAGACACAACACCGAGCACACTATCAATCCGACACGCAACGCAGGCACGCTCACGTACAACCCCACCACAAGCACCCACGTAAGAAACCCTACATCCCTGAACACATCATCAAGCACGTGCTCAGACGACATGCGATGTTGCATACACAGACTAAAAACTCCCCACACTCCCAGCGCGGGTCCCAGCGCCAGAATCAGCATCGCAAAAAAAATGTACGGACTGTCCACATACACCTCCTTTCTTAAAGAAAAATTGAAGAACACATTCTTGCACGACAGTACCATACTCTGCACATACACAAAAATCCCGACGTATCGGGATTTTTGTAGTGTTGTGGAGATGGTGGCGATGAAGCCACGTCCAATATGCGATGCTAGACGACTCTACGTTATCTATCTACGTCTTGAAATCTTACACATATTCTCAAAGACGAGAGAAACGAATATGTGCCAGTTCAGAAGATGTCCATACCATGCCAGAACACCTCATGGTACGTAAGATTGAATGGTTTACACCTGCACACGCCACACAATCATAGGCGTATGAGATGTCGGTGTGCTCCTCTATGCGAGTGCAAATCCGAAGTCCTTAGCTGTAAAGTAAGGACTTTGTACTGCTGATTTTGCAGTTATGTGTGTACCGTTTTAAGGAAGTCAGTACGCTTCCATAACGCACGAATAACAATCATCACATTGTCGAAACAAGGCATCCCCCTAGAACATACAGCAAAGCTCCATGTTCGTAACACATGCTCCGTGCTCTAAGCGAATGCCTCTTTTACTACGACGAGCGGGGAGCAAAGTATGCGTGAAGCGCATAATTTGTCCGAGCGAAGTCGGAGCAAAAAGTTTTTTCGAAAAAACTTTTTATTCTCTTTTCAAAGAACGCCTTATGTCGCGATCTGCTTCACGCTTCTTTAGTGTCTCGCGCTTGTCATATTTCTTCTTTCCGCGCACAAGTGCAACCTCAACCTTGACCATCCTCTTTTTATTATACACTGAAATAGGCACTATTGTCAATCCCTTTTGCTCACCCTGCGAGAGTAGTGTTGCAATTTCTTTACGCGATAAGAGCAATTTGCGCGTGCGGTCAGGTTCGTAGTCTTTTGGTGTGTTGTTTGGCTGGTACGGTGGAATAGTCATTCCTACAATGAATGCTTCTCCGCCACGAATAACGATGTGCGCGCCCGCCAATTCCCCCTGCCCATTGCGCACTGCCTTCACTTCTGCACCCGATAGCACAATACCCGCCTCGTATGTTTCCAAGACGGTGTAGTTTCGCGTTATGTGTTTGTTGCGCACGAGAGCCATGGATACATCATAGCATCACCGCGTAGGGAGCCCGCCTACTACTTCACCACCGACATCAATTCATCAAAAACCTGCGATGGAAGCAGAGACGCTTTGAAGACGAACTTCTCTGCGCCCAATTCTTTTGCTTCAGCCATGACTGACTCATCTGCCGTGTTGGAAAGAATAACAACACGCGCATTCGGTGCAAGCTTGTTTGCGCGCATGTACTTCAGCACTTCAATACCGCTCATACCCGCCATCGTTACATCCAGCGCGACAATATCCGGCATAAATCCACCCTGAAGAATCTCAAGTGCTTCCTGTCCTGATGATGCGGTCTGCAATTCTACGTTGCTTGTCTCTCCTTTTTTTCTATACAGTGAGAGCAAAAACTGGTCGTCATCAACCATGAGTACTTTTGCGCTCTGCGTCTGTGGTGCTTGTTGCTGTGGTTCCATACTAGTGCGTTATGCCGATGCAGTTTTTGAAGCGATGCTGTTTGAGGCGAGTAAATCAAGAATCTGTGATGGCAGAAAATTTGTCTTCGGCAAGAAGTGGTCAATCTTGAGCTGCGCGTACTCGCTTGCGTACTCGTTTTCATTTGTGTTTGAAAGAATAAACACTTTTGCTTGCGGCGCGAGATTTTCGGTACGAATGGCGCGCAACACATCAACGCCGGTCATGTCAGGCATATTGATATCAAGCAAAATCTCGTCGGGTATAAAGGTGCCACTACGCAAGATCTCAAGCGCCTCGGTTCCTGAACCCGCTGTCTGAAACTCAAACGGATAGTGCACTGCCTTCTTTTTGTAGAGCATGCGCACGAAGCCGTCGTCATCTACAAGGAGTACTTTTTTCTTTACTTCAGTCATCATACAGATACAGCGTACCATCACCGCACCAAGTTTCAAGTACCGACCCGTATCCTTGCCGCGAGTGCCGACCGTGTCGGCACTCGCGGTTCCCCGCCCCCATCTGCTATACTGATGACTAATTCCGTATTTTCTGAATCGCCTGTTCCCTGATTACTAATCCCTGTTCCCTACTATTCTATGATTACACACGTGAAAGGATTTCTCGCATCAACCGCCGGTTTAGTCGTACTTGGTGCTGCACTCGCATACGGCATTTTCCAATACACCGTTCTCAAAACCGCAAACGCATCGCTTGCAACAGAAAAACAGCAACTCGCCGAGCAACTCGCGAGCAGTACTGCCGAAAACGAACAACTCGCTGAAGAATTGCGCGCCGAAAAGCGTCGTCTTGATGATTTGGAAGAAGAGTTTGAAGAAGTCACCGAAACCGTCGGCAACTTAGAAAAATTATCTGCGCTTGACCCTGAACTGCTCAAAAAGTATTCAAAAGTATATTTCCTCAACGAAAACTACATACCGCCTCGCCTCTCAACTATTTCTAAACATTTTCTCGCTGACGGCAAAAGTGGTTTGCAAGTACACAACAAAGTGCGTTCATATCTTGAAAACATGCTTGAAGACGCAGAAGATGATGGCATTGATATGCGCGTGCTCTCCGCATACCGCTCATTTGGCACGCAAGCATCGCTGAAAGCGGGCTACACCTTCACGTACGGCACGGGTGCCAACGCATTCTCTGCAGAGCAAGGATTCTCTGAGCACCAACTCGGCACCACGGTGGATCTCACCACACCTGCACTCAACGGCATGTTGGACGGATTTGAAACAACACCCGCATACGAGTGGTTGCTGGATAACGCATACCGTTACGGATTTGTACTCTCCTATCCGCAAAACAATTCGTACTACCAATTTGAACCATGGCACTGGCGCTTTGTTGGTCAGGATTTGGCACGCACCCTTCACCGCAAAAAACAAAACTTCTACGACATGGACCAGCGTGAAATTGATAAGTACCTCATTGATATTTTTGACTAACGCGCATAAAAAAGAAAACACGGTGCTGTTGTAACAACAGCACCGTGTTTTTGTATGCAAAGAGCAATGCACTACTGCACAGCAGACGCGGATTCAATGAATGACTTCGCCTGACTTTGCCACATGTCAGCGTAGTGACCATTCTTACGAATGAGGTCATGATGCGTCCCCATTTCAATGAGTGCACCGCCACGAAACACCAGGATACGGTCTGCACTGGCAGTCGTGTTGAAACGATGCGACACGAGTATCAGCGTCTTGCCTCGCACCGCGTCTTCAATCTGACTGAAGAAACGCTCCTCGGCAATAGAATCCACCGATGCTGTTGGCTCATCAAGCACAATCACAAACCCGTTGCGGTACAAGGTGCGCGCTAACGCGAGACGCTGCTTCTGTCCCTGCGAAAGCTCCACACCACGGTCAAACTCCACACCAATTTGCGCATCGTACGCATCATCAAACTCGCGCACGAATGAATCGGCACCCGCAAGCGATGATGCGCGCTCAACGTGTACGCGCTCCGGCACCTGTTCAACACGTCCCACTGCAATCGCATCGGCAACGGTGAAGTTGTGAATGCGATAATCCTGCAATAAGATGGCGAGATACGAGTTCCACTCTTTGAGCGAAAGCTCGTTGAGCGGTACACCATTGATGAGAATCTGTCCTTCAGTTGGATCGTACGTGCGGGCAAGCAACTTCAACAATGTGGTCTTGCCCGCACCATTCTCACCAATCAGCGCAATCTTCTCACCGGGTTTAATGGTGAAGCTCACGTTACGCAACACCCACGCCTCCGTGCCCGCGTACTTAAACGACACGTCACGAAACTCAATGGTCGGTGGCGCGCTCAAGTGCAAATGCGTCGGTTCTGCAACCTCAACAATCTTTGCCGGCGTATCAAAGACACGGAAAATATCTTTGACGTAGAGAATGTCCTCATACTGTATGCCAATACCACGGAACAGTCCAGACAACATGCCGACAAACTGACCTACAAGTGAAATGAGGAACACAACAGAACCGACACCAACAAGACCGCTCGTCACGAGGCCAATGATGCGATACAGCGCATACCCGATACCCACAGAACTCACGAGTGCAGCAATGACGGTATACCAGAGACGCGCGCGGTCCACACCGATTTGGTCTTTTTTGAAATCATCGGTGATGGTGCGCGCACGATCAATCAGGTGTTCAGATGCTTGCAGCATCTTGGTCTGAATAACCGACTGTCGTCCGTGCAGGTGTGAGCGGAGGTCCGCGTACATCTTTTGGCGAGGGCTATTCTCCGCCCAGATTGCCCAGCGCATTTTCCCGTAGCGCATTTGCACGATGAGTGTTGGAATCAAACTCACCAGAATGATGAGGAAAATGAGCGGGTACTGCACAATGAATCCTGCTGACACAAGAATACCGACAACGAGAGAGATGTTACCAAACTGGTGTTCGGCAACATTGAGAAGCGGATGATTTCCCTTATCAAACGCCTGCGTGAGCAAGTTTTGAAAATTCGGGTCCTCGTAGTGCGCGATGTCTATATCCGCGCGCCTGCGCATCATCGCAAGATCCACACCTTGTTGCGCTTCAAGAAACATGCGCTTGTTGAAGTATACCCGCACCGCATCTGACAAGCGCGAAACCGCGAGCGTGCCTGCGTACAGCGCGATGAGCATCAGTGGTACCACAAAACCTTGCGACAACGAGTCCACAATCGTATCAACGATTGCACCCGTAATCTTTGCCTGTGCGAGCGGCAAGAGGGTACTAATGATGGCAGCAACCATCGTTGCCACGGTAAACCATGGAGCAAATCCCCACACAAGCCGACACGTCCGAACAACATCACGTAGAGTGCCGAGCACTTTCTGCATCCCTTTTTCTTCCACAGAACCCTCCAATATCGCCATTGTTTTTGTCATGTGATAAGTGGCTATGAGTAGTTATGCTATGAACATCTCGCGAGATTATACAATCTCTAAAACACAATGTACATAAGCCCTTTTTGACTGAGAGGTTTAACTTATAAGTTAAACCTCTCAGTCACTGCGGGTACTTGACAAAACGCTATTTGTTGTGTTATCATATACACAGATGTCACCAAGCAATTCCGCTTGGCAAAAAGAAAGGATCTTATCAAATGAGAGCATTTTTCATAATCATTGTGATCTTGGCGCTGGCCACTCCGGCCAACGCCAAGAAGGTCAACCTACAGGTTCATGGGGAGGCGGCATGTGATGCGCTTCCCCATCCGGGCTACGCCCCCGTGGCGTATGTGGAGGTTATCGCCTCCACACCCATCCCCGCCAGCGACCAGTTCGCTGGCTACCGGATCATGACCGTCAATGAACAGAACGAGGTGCGGGAGTACTTCTCCCACACCTCGTTCGACGACAGAGAGGTTCTCACCCTCTGCAAGAGGGGTAAGAACCTCAAGTTGGCTAATCTCGTCTGGTGACGTACGTCACCAGACGACCCTGTACCCCGAAACTCATGCGAGTTTCGGGGTACTTTTCATTTCTATTCCCCAATAAACCCTCCCGCCTGAATAGACCACAGTTTTTTATACAAATCATCTGTGCGCAGTATTTTGATATGCGGCGAGTTTCTCAAGCGCGACTGCCATGACACGATCGCCAATCTTGCCCCAATCAAAATATTCCTTATAGAGTACGGGATCAATCAGTTTTATCTCTGTCACCTCTCCACCTGGATCTGCCTCAAAATCCCCTATTGGCTCAACAATACAGAATGAGCGGGTCTGACGAATAGTACCCGACGCGCTTGTAACATCTTGATAGCCAATGTATTCCTGATGCACAACGCGCATATTTGTTTCTTCGGCGACTTCACGCACCACTGCCTCCTCAATGGTCTCACCTTGTTCTATACCACCTCCAGGCGCTGCCCATCGTCCTTTCTCGCCATCAAAGATAATAACAATCTTTCCTTGGTAAAAGCAGAAGCCGTGCACGCTATGCAGCATTGTTCCCTCCAGATTTTGCAAAGGATTAGTTTCTCTATACACCTTGCTTATCTGGTTTCCCGATCTGTCAATGAACGATTCAAAAATGTCCATATTTCAATGTTACTAGCGTAGTTTATGTAAAATATGAGCCGCAGTTTCTTTTGATGTCTGATCAGAATTATCAATTATCTCTCTCCCGTTAAACCGAAACGAACATCCCATTGTTCCTGAAGATTGTGTTTTTTCTGCCAATCTAAATACAGCATGTCCGCATTGCTGGTAATTGCTTGCTCTTTTGAAAAACCGAGTTTCTCTGCATACTCCCAGATTTTTACATCAGAACCCTCTATCTCAAGCCACACCCCAAAAGGATAGATGTCCAACACGATTTCTGCACCATCAACATCGTAAATCACTCGTACTTTTTCGTATGAGTTTTCTTCAACAAACTGTCCTTCTTCTTGTATTGCTCGCTGTGCATCTTCAAGAACACTACCTGCGTAGATTGTTTCTTCCATCTCATTTTTGAGACCTCCATCTGTGTTGAGTAGATATTTGTATATCGCCTCAATTTTCACTGAATCAAATGTATTTTCTACACGCAAACGAATCTTCTTTGGCTCCCCCACAACACCATAAATACTGTCACGGATGTACTCGGTACATCGTAATGTACACAACTGACACAGTTGGGAGAGTGTGACACCGATGTCTTTTACGGCAAATTTGACCTCTGTCTCTACCTTCTTTTTTTCCATACCCCGTCAGAATACCATAAAAAACCTGTGTTAAATTTTGAAACGCTTCATCAAGCGCTCCATCTTGACCCGCATTGATTTCGGATTATGTGTCGCAAGTGATGTTTGTGTAAGAGTGCCATCACTAATTTCATAGACGTACGTTGGCTGTACCAGTTCAAGAAAGTATCGGTCGTGAGATGTGAGTATAATAGTCCCCTCATACGTTTTCAAAACAGTTTCCAACGCATCAAGACCTTCAACATCCAAATGGTTAGTCGGCTCATCAAGCACGAGCACATTTGCATGCTGTGCAGAAAAAAGTGCGAGCAACAAACGAACACGACCACCCACACTAAAATCTTTTATCTTTTTCTTCCCTTCATGGTCTTCAAAGGCAAATCTATCAAGAAGGTGATATGCTTCCTCTTCACCCACACCACCATGCTGTGTTAAAAACTCAATTGGCGTCAGGGAAAGTGGGACTGAATGCATGTCTTGATCCAAAACACCAAGAATAACCGCTGAACCACGTTTAATTGTCCCCGCGAGTGGTTCCATCATTCCTGTGAGCACTTTGAGTACTGTCGTTTTTCCACTTCCGTTGTTGCCCACAATAGCAACACGAGCACCGTACTCAATGGAGAATGAAAATGGGCCGACAGAAAAACCTGGGTACCCTACACACACCGAATCAGCATCTATTCTATTTCTTGCCGCACCCTTGATTGGCCCCAGAGGGATAACAAATTGATCTCGCTCGGGTGGTCGTTCAATTTTGTCCATTTGCTCAATACGTTTTTCAATAGTTTTTGCAACACGAGATGATTTAGCAGCGCGCTCTCGCTTAAAACCGCGAATCATTTTGTCATTATCAGGCCCTACATAGCGCGCACCTTGCAATGCCGAAACTTTCTTACGGCGCGCCTGTTCCTCAAGACGAGCAATAGATTCCTGCTGGCGTTCGTAGTTCGCATGCTGTTGTACAAGTTGTTTTTTCTTATGCTCCAAATACGCTGTGTATGTACCGGAAAACACGTGCAATGAGCGCGTAAACCAATCAATTTCTCCAATTTTTGAAATCGTCGCATCAAGAAACCGTCGGTCGTGCGAAACAATAATACACGCAACGGATGTGTGCTTGATAAAGTATTCAAGCCATTCAAGTGCGGGGAGATCAAGATTGTTTGTTGGTTCATCCAACAACAGGAGATCAACACCTTTCAGCAAAATCCCCGTGAGAGCAACTTTTGCTTTTTGTCCGCCTGATAACGTATTCACTGGCGTCTCCAATGGTACAGATTTAAGTCCAAAACCATCCAGAAGCACTTCCGCTCTATGTTCAAAAGCATATCCGTGGAGCTTTTGGAAACGCTCACGAATCTCTGCATACCGTGCGCTTTCAATGCCAGATGACATTTCTAACTCGTGCATTTCGCGCTCAATATCGGTAAGTCCAACAGAGCGACGAAGATACGCGACTATTGATTCATCAGATGACACCTCCACTTGTTGAGGCAAGTAGCCAATTTCTATCGAATGCGCCAATGTAACACTGCCACGGTCTGGTTCTTCAATGCCGGCAATAATCTTGAGGAGTGTTGATTTACCACCGCCGTTTGGTCCAACGATGGCAACCTTTTCCCCACGAGCAAGCGAGAATGTGACGCCGGCTAAAGTCGTGGTGAATCCGTATGATTTGTGTATGTCTCGTACCGTCAACATATTATTTTTTAGAACCGTGCTGTGCCGAGAAAACGTGTTTCTGAAAAACCACTTTTGAAATCCTCCTCAATAACCGTATGAAGTTCAGTCGGATACCAATTTTCCATTGATGCAAAATCAGCAATGGCCACCTGGCGAACATCCTTAAGAATCATATTGCCGTCTTCATGCTCTGGATCCGTGCCAAGAGCCAATGCTCCTCCCTGTACCGCACACACTACATAAAACTCCATACCATGATTCGCACCCGCCACAATTTCCCTCACATAAGCGAGACGCTCCGCGACAACATCTAACCCTGTTTCTTCTTTTACTTCACGAATAGCACCTTCAAAAATAGTTTCATTCTCTTCACGACCTCCTCCAGGAAATACCATTAATCGCTTACCCTTTTCTTCGTGCTCCACAATGACCAGTCCGTCTCCCGAAACCACGAGCGCCCGAACCCCAATTTGACTTTTTGTAGACATAACAACATTAAAGTTCTTTGGTAATCAAACCCTCTGCTTTTCGTAACATAAGCTCTGGTTTCCCTGCGTTTTGTTCTTCACCAAATTCAATAGGTAACTTTTTCAAAAATGAACGAATTTCTTCTTTTGTTTCTTGTACACGATCATCTGATACTTGTGTAATTTTTTCTACCTCTAGAAATAATCCTAGACCTTTTACATCTTCAAGGACAATTTCATAATCAGCAACCATAAAAACATGTTTTTCGTTGTCTATAGACACAAGTGTCTTAAGACCTAGATGATTTAAAATATCCTTTGCAACAGCAAAATCGGCGACCGCTACTTCGTGCTCATCAGAGTATACCCACTCTCCATCTTCAAAGTGATCTATTTTATAAGCAATTGTTGCCTTTCCATCCTTTTCACGCAATCTAAATGAATGATCTAGCCTCCCAGACTTGTTAGGTTGTAAGTCTTTTCTCAGTGGATCAAAAAAATACACATCTATTGTATGTTTTAGCCCATGCGCAGTAAACCGATTGAGCATTTTTAATGCCTTGTCTTTACTACTTTTCACCTCCATTAATATCTCAATTTCTTTCATGTTCTTCGATTATTTTTTTAAGACTTTTTTTATCATTGAAAGTAATACCGAGCGACATCATCCACTCAGTCTTATTATTTTTTATGATATTCAAAGATGCATCACGTCCAAACAAATAACCCATAACTGTGGCCGACTCTCTGAGAGAGTCGAATTGGAGCGGAACATGAATTCCCTTCTTTAGCCAAGTTAAGCCACAATTACGTGCTGAAGTAATTCTTTCGGCCCTCTTTCTCCTCCACTCCTCAAAGTTACGCGCACGAATATCATCTGGAATATAGCTGAACCACATTTCACTAAGTTCATCATTAAACGTTTCATCCCATCCTAGCGTAACAAAAACCCCATTGTCAGATAAAAGTGAGTAAATTGCTTTTAGCTCGCGAATACATAAGTCTTTATTGGTTATTTTACTTGGGAAACCAAAAGAACTAATAATAAAACTAGATTTTTTACTGATTTTTTTGGACAAATTTTCAATAGACGATTGAATGATTTCAGTGTTTTTTGTGTATCCACGCTCCCTCTTTAGATCCTTACGCAAGAAATCACACATATCCGCACTCATATCAACAGCTCTCAGAATACCCTCAAAGTTTATTTTATTTATAATTTGCCAAAACATACGTCCAGTACCTGTAGCAAGATCGATAGGATCAACAATTCTTATGTTTTTAATTTGTTCCCGTACAATATCAAAACAAATATTTTGTGGATCCTCCGCATTTGAAAAAATATGATAGATAGCGGCATCTTTATACCATTTATCAGTTTCATCAACTATTAGACCATTCTCATTTTTTGAAGAATTTTGTTCTAAAATAAGTTTATTCTTTCGCGCTGGACTTTTGAGACTGTAAATTGTTTCGCAAAGCTCAGCAATAACAGCTTCTTCGGCTTGTTGTTTACCCTTTTCAGAAAGCCCCCACATAGCTGCATTGACTGACGGGTCTTTTTGAGTATCTGCATGACGTAAAAATATGAGTCGTGTATTTTGCATAGAGTAAACTATACTAGATTGAAACAATAATTACCCCATCCCCAATCTGAATAAAGGTTGTAAAGGGGTCTCTTGACACAATCGGTGTTATTATTGTAATCTGCTAATTAGATTGTTCATAGAACAAATACATAATCCAACGAAAGGAGTGGCTTTATGCCCCACAAGCGCCCGAAAGAAGACCATGGGTCTTTTCTTTCCAGATTCACCCTGAAACTCCCCCCAACTGACTTGGAGCGCCTGGACTTCGCATACGATCTTTCGAAGTACAGTCATCGAAACCAATTCAGGGAAAACGGAGATCGGTATTTTGAGCATCTTCGCGCTAGTGCTCTGATCTTGATTGACGAGTTGGGGGTGATGGATGTTGATCTGGTTATCGCTACCCTTCTCCATGATTCCGTGGAAGACAGTTTTCTTCTCTCTCCCACAAGAATCAGAATGATCTTTGGTGATCGAGTTGCACAAATCACCGAGACAGTCTCCAAGCCCCCGAAAACGGATCGGAGATTTGGATCCCACGATGAACGTCTTTTGCATTATCTAGACACCGTCAAGCACGGTAGCATTGATGCAAAACTCGTTAAACTGTGCGATCGTCTCCACAATCTCCGTACACTAGAGGTATGCTCGACTGGAAAACAACAACGTAAGTTGGAGGAAACTAGAGTTCACTACCTTCCCCTTATCAAAGATATCCAGTCCACATACCTATCAGTGGGCAACCAGTTGGAAAATCTGTTTCAAGAAGCACTGGAAGCACTCAGTGCTTAACCCCCCAACGCGAGTTGGGGGGCTTTTTAGGGACTCTGTAATTCTTACTTATTAATGCAAAACCTCATACCCATTAAAAACAAACCATCTACACTCCTTCAATTTATACTATCTAGAAATCTAAATCAGAAAGTAGATCAGTCAGGCCTAAAATTTTCGCTCCGTCAAAAAAGGAATTCACTTGAATATATTGAAAAAAGTATTTATATTTTATACAATCTTAAAATCCAAAAGAACAGATAGAGAAGTAAAGAGTAAACATCTGAAAAAGTGGCAATATAGCTTAATGGTCTAGAGCGGAGTGCAACATTGGCACTCAGGTGGAGGTTCGATTCCTTCTATTGCCTCATGTACCTCATGAAAATTGATTCACTCCAACTTTAATAACACATCTGTAATCTCATCCAATATTTGAAGATATTCATCTATGATATTTTTGTTATAAAAATTTGGTACTTTTGATATAATTTTCAGTTTTTTTGCTTTTAAGAATATCCTTTCTGATGAAAGACCGATCAGTATCGGTAAAAGGGTTGGTTGATTATATGCCATCAAATCAACAAGAAGGCGACTAGTGTATTTTTCTAGATGGGAAAGTTTTTTCTGTTTTGAATTATAAGTAACATGAACTCTCCTTAATCGCAATAAATAATCGAACATTTTTTCCTTTAGTGAGTGTTGGTATAATGTTTTGGGTAATTTCTTATATTTTTCAAGAAAGATATTTTTACCTATTAAAGGTTTTCCAGTTGCAAAATAATGCATAGCAAAACAACCTGTCCCAATATCTCTGAAAGGCAGGAGGTTATTTAATTCGTTTTTATAATAAATAGTAATATCAAGTTTTTTGTATCTCTTAAATAGTTTGGCAATCAGATTTAAATCATCCTGCTTTCGTTGATGCAAGATAATACAAAAATCAGCATCATGCGCAATATCTTTTTGTTTATTAAGTAAAGATCCAAAAACAATCAAAGAGAGGATATTGTTATGCAATTTTGATTTCTCAATGGCACTTAATAGTGCGGATAAATAATCTAACGAAATGTTTTTCATAACGAATAAAAATTTCTATTGAACAACGTAATATCTTGAATATCAGAAACCAAAGTTTTATCCAATTTTTTCTCTAGATTTATTTTATTTTTTCTAATAAATTTCAAATCTGACATGTTTATCTTTACCTTATTTTTACTCCAGTTCATATTACCTATAAAAAGTAATACTAATTCATCAAAATTTAGATGAAGTATCTCATTCCAGTTATTGATTTCAAATCTTGGTAAAAATATATGAATGGGACTTATGTCAAAAAATAAAAACCCAAGAGCGTAGGCAATTATTGCATCTCTACCTGTAATAACACATGTATTTTTTTCTAAAAAAGTGGAAAATATGTCATACATTGTTGGATCAAGGTAAAAACTTTCTCCTTGATATTTAATTTTGTAGGATGTTTCTCTTTGTCTACTTAATAAAATATATCGACCAGAAAAAAAATCCACCCAATACTGGACCTCATCAACAAGGTTATTGGGGTAAATTTTTGCTTGTTTCAAAGAAAATTGTTTTACATGCGGTAACTTAACAATCAATCCACGATTTACAGATAAAACAATTTCACTGCCACAAAGGAGGCATTTATTCTGATTATTAATTAGTTTTAAGAATCTTCGATAAGATTGAGTCAGAATGGTCTTGTCTAAAAATTCCACCTTACCACATTTACATTTATACCATGGACCTTCGTGAATTTTGAGCTTTATACCTTTTTTAAAATGATCGAAAAAATTTAGTGGCAAATCATGATTTTTATTCTGCAAAAAATGACACTGAGTAAAACCTTTTTCAATAAACCATTGTCTTAAATCAAAAACATATTCACGCGCTCGACTCATCTGATCTATATATGCAATGAATGAGTTTTCTGATGACTGAAGACCCCATTGAATGCCGAAGAGGATTGGAATAATCGACCCCGGATTACTTTTGTTAACTGGGTAAGTAATGAAGTCCATAAAAAAATAATTATACTCTGTATTATTTGATACAGTAACCAAACATAATAACAGATTTCATTTTTTTATTATGATAAAAATGATTATGTAGTAACCCTTCTTGAAAAAAATTGGAAGATTTTAATAATTTTATTGAACTATTATTCTTTATAAATACTCTGGCACTAATCTTTTTGATTGGAGTGTATTTTTTTACTTGTTGTAGAAATAAAACAAGAGCTTCACGCATATATCCTTTGCCTCTGAATTTTTTTCCTAACCAATAGGCAATTTCCCAATGATGTTTTTTCGAATCATCTACCACTATACCTATAACACCTACAATTTCACTGTGTTTAGAAGATTCTATTAACAATACTTGTGGAAATTTTATTTGTCTTGCCACCCAATCTTGTGCAATTTGCAAAGAATATTGTTTTGGAATAAAAGTAAATTTATATAAATCACTTTGAGAAACTAGCTTAAATATTTTATTTACATCGCTTCTTTTTACTGGCCTTAAAATAACATCATTATTACGATATATATTCTTAAAAAAATTTTTTGATTCAAACGTCATATGTAAAATAAAAAAGGGGCAGATCGAAACTCTTTCGTCTGCCCCCATATACTACGAATCCTTCAGTAAAGATTGTTGCTGAGCAACAACTTGCTCTTCAACCCTCTTGTAGAGGGGCTCCAGATCTTTCACCACAACACGATCATGTTTTGGGCATTGCCACGTTATCTTGGACTCATCCACTCCGATACTACGATTGATACGTTCAGCCGTAGTGGGCAGGAATGGGCTCGCCAAAATCGCAAGACAACGCACCAAATATGCACCAACTGCGAGGTCTGACTCGGCTTTGGATCGATCTTCTTTGATGCTAAACCACGGAGCCACAGCGTTAATAAAGCGGTTTCCGTAAGCCGCTAGCTCAAGTACTACTCGTAATCCATCGCGAAGCCGACCCTCCTCAATTGCTTGTCCTGCCTCGAAAAAGCTCTCTTCCACGGTCTTGAGCAATTCTACGTGAGACTCATTGAGAGAATTTGGAAAATTTACACCTTCCGGAAAATGTGCCTTCACAAAAGAAAGCACCCGATGGATGTAGTTTCCAAACACACCAATAAGCTCAGTATTAGTTCTCGTACGATAGTTCTCCCAAGAAAAATCGGCATCTGCCGTTTCTGGTCCGTTCGCTATCAGATAATAGCGTAGAGTCTCGGGTTCAAACTCTCGCACAAAGTCCTTAAGTAAAACTGCCCAGTGCCGACTTTTTGAAAACTGGCGCTTCTCGAGCGTAAGATGTTCCGAAGAAACAATGGTGTTGGGTAGACACAACCCTCCGAACCCCAGCAAGATAGACGGCCATACCACAGTATGAAAAGGAATGTTATCCTTCCCATGTACATAGTAATGAACCGTGGAATTATCGAGCCAGAAGTTTTTCCAAAGATCGTCTTGACCTTGTTTTTGTGCCCACTCTTTGCTAGCAGAAAGGTACCCGCAAACCGCTTCAAACCAGACATAGATACGTTTGTTTTCGTATCCAGGAAGAGGGATTGGTACTCCCCACTCCGTATCACGAGTGATAGCCCGGTCAGGAAGACCTTCCTTAAGCAAACCGAGGGTGAACTGCTTAGCATTGACGCGCCAACCGCTACTTTTCTTTACCCACTCCCTCAATTGTTCAGTGAATGCAGAGAGACGCAGGTAAAAATGTTCGGATGAGCGCCATTCTGGGGAATTACCACAGATTTTGCAACGCGATTTCAGTAGTTGATCGGGGTTCAAAAGATTCCCGCATTCATCACACTGATCCCCACGTGCAGAATCAAAGTGGCAAACTGGACACTCCCCCTCGATATAACGATCAGGGAGAAATCGTTCGCACGATGTACAGTAGGGTAAATCTTCCGACTTGGTAAAAATCACACCATCGTTGTACAGTTTCAGAAAAATTTCCTGAACAGTACGTTTGTGGTTTTCTGTGGTTGTCGTAGTGTAGCAGTCATACGAGAACTTGAGATCGCTGATGAGGTTTTGCCGAAATTCATTATGGAATTTTTCGGCAATTTCCCGTGGGTTCACTCCAAGTCTATCCGCCTCCACAGCGATGGGTGTCCCATGACAATCACTTCCGGAGACGAACAGGACTTCATTTCCTACAGAGCGACCGTGACGAGCAATAATGTCAGCACCAAGAAGTGCGGCTACATGCCCGAGATGAAGGGAGCCATTTGCGTACGGCCAAGCCGCAGCGACAAGTATTCTCTTGTTCATGAGCTTACCTCCTTTCATGCTGTTGGTTGATTATTAAAGAACCGTGATCTGAGCGACAGTATAACAAAAAATATAATTCTGTCAAGGAAAAGCCTCTTTTCGTGTTTCGCTCCACTAATTGGTTACTTTTCATAAGTTTGACACAAAAAATCACTATTTTTTATACAATGTTGTTCATTGTACTAAACATAAAGTACTTACTCAATCCATTATTTTTTACACTTGACAAAACGCTATTTGTTGTGTTATCATATACACAGATGTCACCAAGCAATTCCGCTTGGCAAAAAAGGGGGGTTGATGATGACAACTGCCTATTACGCCCGGAAAAAGTCGCTGAAAGAGCGACTGGGTGTTCTGGGGGTTGGCATTCTGGTCAGCTCCATCGTGAATAACAGTTTCGATTATCTGCTCTACCCCGCCGTGATGTGGTACTTCGGTACCTTCCTTGGCGGGGGCATCATGTGGGCGGCGTCGTTTGCCGCCTGCTACGGACTGATCAGGTTCTATGATTGGTCCAAAAAAGATTGGCTCGGCATTGAAACCTTGAAAGAGGTTCGCGAGGCCGATGCCCGAGGGCGCTTTTTTCACAAGGCGCTTCAGTGGGCGATGCGGAGAGGTGATTGGATGGTGATGATTCTTATCTCCATCAACTTCGACCCCTTTATGTGCACCGTGTACATGCGTCATGGTGCACATAAGTACAACGGCATGACGAAGAGAGATTGGCAGATCTTTGTCATCTCGTTCATCATCGCCAACCTTTGGTGGTCTATTGCAGTACTCACCGGACTTGAAGTCGGTGAGTGGATCATCGGAGCTATTCGATCCTAAACTAGATTGTTCCTGCGCCCCGAAACCCACCTAGGTTTTGGGGCGCTTTTTTATTTCACAAATACACACTACACTAAGCAACAAGTTCTATTGTTTGTTAGCATATATACCAATGAGCGAGATGATGCTGTTATGACAACCCATACCGACAATACCCCCGAACAAGATACATATGATGCACTCATGTCAGACCGCAAGCAGTTTGATGCGTTTGTGTATACACCACTGGAAGATGCAATCGTAGAATTACGAAAACGCCGAGGCAATACTGATCTTATTTCATACATCAAGCACAATATACATGGTGACATACCTAACGTGATGCAAGATGGCGGTACACACCTTGTTCTTTTTAGACATATTGCAACACCAAATCACGAGATCCGACGGTTTGTTGGTCTTGCTGATTTAGTACAACAATCATTTGCCGAGCATGCAACAGAGCTCCGCCCACTTATTCTTGAATATCTTGATGACATGTTTACGAATAGAAATGATTGGAAATATTCACTTGGCAGATTTTTCTTATACAAAGGGTTAGATAAAAATAGTGATCCCATCTTTGAAGCAGAACATATTATTGATTTCAATCAGAGCAACGGCAAACCAATTTCATCTATCTCCACGCACTGGGAACAAAACCTTGTTGATTTTCATCATGAACTTTTTTTTCAAACATATCCGAATTTAGAAGAAAATGTGTACGACATTTCGTGGTGGGTCAAAGAAAACGGCAAAGATGCCCGCACCTACTACAAAGCATTTCTTTCTCTCTTCCTCACGCACGGCATCCTATTTGAAAATTTCCTATTAGAAACAAGTGAGGGGGCATTTACACGAAATGTTATTTTGCCAACTCTTCTAGAAATCCAGAAGGAATCTGGCTTCAAACCACTCATTGTCGCACTCGAGCCGACAGAAATTGAGCACCAACGCTTCTGGCTATCCCATCCCCATAAGGGCACGTACGATTTCCTTAAGAAAAAACAAGGTGGACAAGTGTAGCTGGCATTGACTGCCTGTTTGCTATACTGCTGGTAATGGAAAAAACACAAAAATACTGGCTTGCACTCTTTGCAATTATCGTCATAAGCGTTATTGGATATCGCTACTACGACTACGTTGTACAGCGTAATTTCCTTTTAGAAGTAAATGTGACGTGTGATCCGGCAACAGACACCTGTTTCGTCATGGACTGCGTACCGGCAGAAGATCCATTTTGTGATATTACGCCATATAAGAAAGTGGAATTGCTAGCATCAGAGGCACCTGCATGTCTTGAAGAACACGCATGTGAAGCATTCTCATGTGGTGCGTCAGAAAGTTGTACCGAAACATTCTGTTCAGACGACACGCGCGAAGAATGGGAAATCTGTACTGACGCATCGTTTACTTCTGCACCCGAAGAAGCACCTATAGAAACGGAGGAAGTTGAAGAAGTCGCTGATGAAAACGCGACCGAAGAAACTCCTATTGAAGAATCCGCAGAATAACTACACCCCCCCCCCCCCGCACTTTGTCAACATCTACAAAATTTAGATTTTATTTTGGCTTTATCTTGGTGAGATATTCTTTGGGATTTGTAATGAAAACCCTATATACTACGTGAAATGCTGACCCCACAAGAAATCTCGGACATTAAAGACACACTGCAGAATCTTGTCACCCAAGATCAAGTGATGCGTAAAAACTGGTTTGCATCTGGTTTTTCTATAGAAAAGAGCATACCATCTCTAATTCGCGCGAATGAGAAGAAGGTGGGAAAAATGATAGTGCCATGAGGATTAGAGGTGTGAGGTTAATGGATTGATTTCCCCGTTCTCCAACCTAAGATGTTTTTTCAGAGATTTTCGTATACTCTGTACATATGAAAAAAACATTAATCATCATTCCTGGCTTTGGCCACAATGCATCAAACCCCGAATATAGGGCGGTAGCAAAAATTGCAAAAAAGAAGGGGTACATACCTGTTTTTGTACCTGTTACTTGGCAATATCGCGGTATATCTCGTTGGCTCAAAGAAACTGAAACACGTGTTAAAACAAAAATGGGTGCAAACACGGTGATTTTGGGTTTTTCGTTTGGAGCAATGCTTGCTGTACTACTGGCACAACGCTATCACTGCAAAAAATTAATCCTCTGCTCTTTGTCTCCTTATTTCAAGGAAGATTTACGCTTTATACCGAATAATGCAAGACAATGGCTTGGAAAACGTCGTATGCATGACTTTGCACACTATACATTCCCTAAAAATAGCACCACTTCAGCAACACTTATTATGGGTGATAGCGATTGGCAATTTGGTCTCAAAAAAATCAAAGAAAGATATCACTTATGGAAAGGAAAAAAGAAATTACATATTCTCAAAGGAGTGGCGCATAGTATGAATAATGATTTATATCTAAAGGCAGTTGAACAGTCAATTTAGAAAAAAGCCCCTGATTTCAGGGGCTTGTGGTTATGCGGACAGAAGTTCTGCAAGAGCTTCTGCAATCTGCAAATGTTCATCTTCGGTGAAAAAACCATACCAATCACCACACGGATTCCAGTCGATGAGCACATACTCACCAGACTTAGTAACAAGAAATTCAGGTGCGCAACACTCCAACCCAAGCTTCTGGTTCAACGACAGAATCCGGTTCTTCAAAAAAACTGGAAGTGTGTGCGGATCCCAGTGTAGATCCTCTTGTTGTACTTGATTAAGCAACCTGAAATCTACTGCTTGCTGGTTCTCACCTCGGTACCACACTGCTGACCACACCCTATTACCAACCACACAGCACCTGACCTGGGCAATTGCCTCAATAGTCTCTTGCCACTGCCAGGGGGTATGATCACTTTTATAATCGGTTGTGCCACAGGTGGTATTGGTGACTGTTACTCCGACTTCAACACCACTTTCGGTGTTGGTGGATATGGTGAAGGGAAATCCGAGTTGTTTTTTGTACACAAACTCTTTCTCTCTTGCCACACCGACTGGAGAAAAAGCATTCTGGGTAAAACCTGGTACTGTGAACCCGCACAGAGAGGCCTGCCTGAAGAGATTTGGTTTCGATTCAGCTGCCTCAATGTTCTCAATCTTGCCCGGTACCCACCTTTTTGCACTCAATGCAAAACGAATATCTTGCAAAAACTGTTGGGTACGTAGACGATTTAAAGCAGGATACACTTCACCTTCCAAAGGAAGGATACAATCGGTTCGCCAAAGAGTTGAAAGATACACTACCCTTGGCTTCACCCCTTCTCCATCTACAGTTAGAGTAATGTCACCTCCAACTTGTTCAAGGACTAGGTTACTTTCTTCGAGATCGTGCACGTTCATAACACAAACGTCAGTACTGATTCTGTTAAACGCGGAAAACAGGGTCGTCAGATGTGAATCATCAAACGATCTGCTTGCAAACACGAGAATCATTGAAATCTCCTTTCAAAAAAACACCGGCAAAGACACTAGGGTCTTTGCCGGCTTGGGGAGCTCAACCGCAGAAGTGCTCGGTGGGGCGACCCGGCTTGCCCTGACGCAACGACGTGGCGCGCGTCATCGGAGAAAGCGACAGAACGGTTTCGTGGACCATAACATCACCTCCTTTCTTTTTTGGTTTTTTCTCAAAGAACATCTTGAGAAATGAACAATTTACTATATTCAAATGTATATCTATTTAACAAAATTGTCAACACCTACAAAATTTAGATTTTATTTTGGCTTTATCTGGTGAAAAGTGGCGAGGAAGTGGGAGGTTTTCGTTATCCAGCGAAGGAATGGGAAAATGTGGCTATTTTTGATACCGTAAGGGTATACACACGCTTGATTTTCCATGTCCACCCGCACACGTAAAAAAATTGTCCGAAAAAATACTAGAAAATACGGCATTGGGGTGTTTGCAGACCAGGATATTGCCAAGGGAGAGATTATTCACGAGTTTGGTGGCAAAAAAGTAGGACTCAAAGAAATAGTAGATAGAATCCTGTCGGGTAAAGAAATTGAAGACGATCCTCTTCAGATAGGTAGGCGCACTTATATTGATTTGGATAGTATGTCTCGCAGTTTTAATCACAGCTGTGATCCAAATGCCAATATGAAGAATAGGAGTACCCTCTTTGCTTTGCGTGATATCAAAAAGGGAGAGGAAATTACGTTTGATTATTCAGCAACGATTATGCCCACAGATTGGGAGATGCCGTGCAAATGTGGTTCAAAAAAATGCCGGAAAACTATCAGTGATGTTCGCTCTATCCCCAAAGCACAGTTGGATATGTATCTCCAGAATGGTGGTATACAGCGATATATGAAGCCAATCATACAAGAACTCCGAGCGCATACCTACACTATGCCGAGATACGAACAACTTGCCTTGCAAAAACTACACGGAAGTAAGTAAAAACCTTATATACTACGTGAAATGCTAACCCCACAAGAAATCTCGGACATTAAAGACACACTGCAAAATCTTGTCATCCAAGATCAAGAGATGCGTAAACACTGGTTTGCATCTGGTTTTTCTACAGATACATATGACAAAACAATTGATGAACGAAATGAACAGGCACTCATGAACATACTGGAACGAAACAGTGGGTGGTTGGCACTCTCTGTATTTGGAAAAGAAGCAGTAGACAATGCGTGGACACTAATACAACACGCACCCAATCTCTCTTTTCAAAAACAGGTGCTTGAAAAAATGAAAGCACTGCCCGATCTAGAGGTTGAGAAAAAACGCATTGCACAAACAGAAGATCGTATTCGCCTCAGTGAAGGAAAACCACAACTCTATGGCACATCATTTACTATTGATATCGCAACAGGCACCATTTCACCTGACCCGATAGAAGATCCTGAAAATCTCAATGCACGACGTGCATCCATGGGTATGGATACCTTTGAGGAACATTTTAAGCGTGCAAAAGACACGTATGAGGCACAGAAAAAGGATCTCTAGAAACGAGCCCCACCTGATGGGTGGGGCTTTATCTGGTGAAAAATGCTGATGGGGTGGGGATTTTCGTTATCCAGCGAAGGAATGGGAAAATGTGGCTATTTTTGATACCGTAGAGACATATAACGTAAACTAGAGATATGTTCTCAAACTACATTAACTTACAATACTGTTACGACTACCTTATTGAGCAGATACCCGTTGGATTACTCCTGTATGCGCACATCCCTGGAGCAATTTTGGCACTTTTGTTTGGTCTCTTTCTGATTTTCAAAAAAAGAGATCCTGCCAGCATTTCGCTTTTCTTTGTGTGTACCCTCTTTGCTCTGTGGTGCCTAACCAACATCAGTTCTTGGTTCTCCTTCTTCGGCTCAAGTTTTACAATGTTCACTTGGTCATTGATTGGTTTTTTTGATCTTTTATTCTTTTTCTTCTCTTACTATTTTCTATATTCATTTATCTACAAAAAAGCACCCCCTATTTGGCAACAAACGACTGGTGCTCTACTACTTTTGCCAACAGCATATTGGACACTTCTTGGCGCAAATCTTCTTGCCTTTGATTCCAACATCTGTGAAGCATGGGAAAATAGTGTGACTAATACGTATCTCTTTATTGCTGAAGGCGTGTTCCTTTTGGCAACGATTGCATTGACTATATATGCATACAAAAAAGAAAAAAATACCACGGTAAAACGGGAAATTACATTGGCGGGTACAGGAGTGTCAATCTTCCTCGGGTTCTTCCTTTCCGCAGCCATTATTGTAAGTATTTTGCTTAGTTACGAATCACTTGCTGAATATGCATACAACTATGAAATCTACGGGTTGTTCGGTATGCCAATTCTCCTTGGTTTCCTTGGATATCTGATTGTTCGTTACAAAGCATTTGACCTTCGTATCTTTGGAGTACAAGCGCTTTCTCTTGCCCTCGTTGCGGGTATTGCATCACAGTTTGCATTCTTGGAATCAGGTGTTGCGCAAACACTGACTGCTATCACACTGGTGATTACGGGTATCGTTTCCCTCATTCTTGGACGCAGTGTCAAACGTGAAATCGGCTTGCGCCAGCAATTGGAAACCATGAACCAACAGCAGATTGAGACCATGCGCTTCATCACGCACGAAGTTAAGGGCTATCTCACCGACTCATCGGGTGCATTTGACGCATTGCTCACCAACTCATTCGGTCCTATCAATGATGAGACGCGCACAATGGTGCAGGAGGCGTTGAACAAAGATCAAAAAGCGATTGGTGAAATTAAAGAATTCTTGCGTATCTCTGACTTCAAAACGGGTAAGGTTGCATACCAGATGGCGCCATTTGATATACAAGAGGCACTGTCTACAGCGCTTCCAATGCTGGATGATAACGCGCAGAAGAAAAATCTAAAAATCATCAGCAATGTTGCTCCGGGCAATTACATGGTGCACGGTGACCAAGACCAGATTACGAATCACGTCATCAGCAACCTCATCCACAACGCTACAAACTACACACCTGCAGGGAGCATCACCATTTCCCTATCACGCAAGGGCGACCGTATTCTCTTCTCGGTACAGGACACTGGTGTTGGATTGTCTGAAGAGGACAAAGCAGTGCTATTTACAGAAGGCGGACGCGGTACTGAATCACGCAACGTCAACCCACACTCAACAGGGTATGGACTCTTCATTGCAAAGAAAATTGTAGAAGCACACGGTGGACGTATCTGGGCAGAATCTGACGGCCGCGACAAAGGTTCCACCTTCTTCGTCGAACTCCCCGCCCTCAACTAACACAAAAACAAGTGGCTCTTTGAGCCACTTGTTTTTGTATTTATCTCGGTTTTATTTCTTGAAAACGTAGCGTATCCAAAACAACTATTGTTTGATCACCTTGTTTTTTGATCAGCGCGACAACGGGTGGTTGCGAGAAAATCTTTTGTGCAACGTGTTGCACATCGTCCTTTGTAACATGAGCATATCGTTCTCGTGCATCTAACCATTGTTCTGGTTTCTCAAAAAAGAGACCCGCCCAGGAAAGCGTGTCTGCCCGATCATCTGCTCCCTCATTCAAACGAGCAGTGTTGAAAATATTTCTCTCCTTTCCAGACATAAGCTCTGTATCAGCGACACCCTCTTTGCATATACGCTGAATCTCAGCACCAATGATTGTGGTGATTTCATCTATATATTCTGATGTAGCACCTGTGATAACGACAAACCTCCCGTACCCTGCTCCCGCTACAGCCGATGCGGAAATATCATACGTCAACCCTTTTTCTGCTCGAACAGCTCGGAATAAACGGGATGTTTTCCCACCACCCACAATTGTCGCAAGCACATCGGTAGCCGATTTTTCACCATCAGTACGATTTGGTGCTTGATACACTACTAGCAAACGATTCTGATCTGCTTGCTGGTCATCAATAGTACACAACGTTGTAGTATCAAGTGTGGTGTGCGGTATAGATACACGAGAAATAGAAAAGGGTTTTGTGACAAAATCTGCGCACACATTCTCAATCAACTGCGTTACATCTTCATGTGTATGAGATGACACAATACTAATAACGCCCCCTACACCACGGTAATACTTTTCCCAAAATGCAACGAGGTCATCGCAGGTGAGTGCCTGTACATCTTGGGGAGTGCCAATTACCGTCTTGGCAAACGGAGTTCCTGCAAACAACACTTCATCAATCCGCTGTCGGGCAATTTCTATTGTGTGTGAATCTCGACGTTTTGCCTCCTGAAATACAATTTTTTGTTCTCGCACAAAATCCTCTTCTCGTAAGAGCGGTGCATACACTGTTTCGGCAACATAGTGTAATGCATGTTGCAATGCGTGTGTTGGCACAGATGCCCAATACAATGCGTGCTCGTAGGATGTGCGTCCTCCTCCCCTACCGCCCCATTGTTCAAGTGCATACTCAAGATCATTTTTTGAAGCGTATGTTTTTGTACCCGAAAGTACCACGTGTTCAAGCAGGTGGGCGGTTCCTGGTTTTTCATCATAGAGTGAGCCCGCAGGCAGACGCAAAGACACGGCGCAGATATCACTACCCTTTCTGCGTTCATGCACCAACCGTAGTCCACAAGAGAGGTTTTTTATAAAAATTTCAGACATAGGTATGTAAAAGTATACACGAGATGAAAAAAGGTGGCATTTGAAAGAAAATCATCAAATGCCACCTCGTGGAGCAGCGCCTCAGGAGTTCTCCTGTTCGCTCGCCGCGCCGTCGTCCCAGCCGTCATTACCCCAGCTGTCCTCACTCCCGTTGTCGGAATCCGGACCCGGGTCGTCGTCATCCCCGCCGGGATCAGACACGAAAAGCTTGTTCTTGAAGAGGATTCGCACCGTTGCGCTCTCCTTTCCAGATACACCGCAACAGGACAATTCCTGTGCTTTTATCTGCTTGCCATAATAAAAAAGCTGAATTTGTTGGCAATAGGTAACAACAAAAATACCTCTTTTTATACCCATGTCAAAAAACGTCTTTGTTTTTCAACAAAAATTGAGGTTTTTTGGGGCTATATTGGGAGTAAGTGTTGGCAATCATTGACAACAAAAATGAGATGTGTATAGTTCGACCATTATCAAGTTACTGTCCCCCAACAGATATGCTGGAAAAGGAACTACAAAAATTTGGCCTCTCAGATAAGGAAGCATGTGTGTACCTCGCCCTCCTTGAATTAGATGCGTCTGGGGTAAGCGAAATCTCCAAAAAATCAAAGATAAACCGTAGTACGACCTATGTGCTCCTAGAATCCCTAAAAAAGAAAGGGCTGGTTGCCACCGCCGGCGAGAAGGAAAAAGATGTGCTCCTATTCACTGCAACCTCTCCAGACCGTCTTCAGCAACTCGCAGAAGAATCTGTAAAGAAATATACAGAATTGGTGGGAATCGCACAAAATATCGTTCCTGAACTCAAGTCCATGCACAAAGGGACAAAAAAGAAACCGAGAGTGCGTTATTTTGAAGATACCGAAGGATTGATCAGTGCCTACGAAGACACACTGACGGCAACTGAAACTATTCGTGCCTTTGCATCTATTGGTGACATGCACACAACACTTCCGTCGTATTTCCCCGAATACTACATGCGACGCGTTGCCAAAAATATACATATAAAATCAATTCACCCAGATACTAAAGAGGCGCGGGAACGCACCGAACATGACACAGAAGAAATGCGCGAATCTGCACTCGTACCAAAAGATGAATATGACTTCTCTCCCGAAATCAACATTTACGATGACAAAATAGTGTTTATGTCTTTGGTTGAAAAGTTCGCCCTCATTGTAGAAAGTGAGGAACTAGCTACTGCACTGAAAAAAGTATTTGATCTCTCTTGGGAAGAGGCAACACGATTGAATAAGAAAATAACTACCTAACCCTATGACTCCCCTCTTCCGTATTGAAGCATTTGCAGAGAGAGACCTTCTGCATACCTATCTCAAAGATGAGAGTTCAAATCGCTTTGGCACAATAAAAGATAGACGCAACGAGCAGGTGGTGAAAGAAGCGCACCGTCTTCGTGTCGATAAGTTAGTACTGATTACTTCTGGTAACAATGGATACAGCCTTGCTAAACTTGCAGAAAACACCGCAATGAAGGTGGTGTGTATTGTTGACCGTTCACTAGACCAAAAAATAATTCAGAAGCTCCGCTCTGTTGCCTATCAAGTTATTGAAATCAATCTTACAGAGAAAATACTTCGTCCAGAGGAAATCATTGCATTTGCTCGTGAACGTGATGATGAAGTAATTTGGGATGTTACGAATGGTTATGAAGATGGGTATACATCTGTAGTGATTGAAATACTCTCTGAAATACCGAATGTTGATTATATTGTCGTGCCACTTGGCAGTGGTGGTATTTTTGTGGGTGTTGTGCAGGCACTAGAGCGCCTTCGCAAAGATACGAAAGTGATTGGTGTAGGACCTGTATCATCGTATAAAAGTTTTGCTGACAAACTATGTACTCCATGGACACCGTATGCACGTGCGATACAAAATTATGTACAGAATGGACACAAGGTTATTCGTTTAGAGGAGAGCGCTATCAAGCAAGCATTCCAACAGCATCAGCACTTAGCGACAATGGAACCATCATCAAGTATTGTGTTTGCTGCTGTAGAGTACATGGATTTCAAGCCCGAAGATCACATTGTATTTCTCAATTCAGGAAAACCAACAAGTCACTAATTGAATTGTATTTTGTAAGTGGTTTTGTAGGAGATGGTTGCTATGTCTAACGTGCGAGGTAGTGCAGTTCGTATCGGGGCACTATCAAAATCAGATTGGACATACGCGATAGTAACGTGGGGTTGGAAGTGGCGTGTAGTGTCGTCTGTGTCATGCGGAAACTTTTTGAAGCTTTCGTGTATCTGCAAAAGTGCCTTGTCGGGATCGGCGATTGTAAGCACCACGATATTGCAATCTGGATTTGGCGTATGCCACAGTGCAACACCGTCAACCTGTAGTGTTTCAAGATGCAGAGTGGCGAGGTGCGCTTCCATCTCGTGTGCGTTGACTGCATGCTCCTGCAATCCAAAAAATAACGTGCAGTGTGCCTTGTGTGTTACCACACCTCCCTCTTCTATGTCGTTGGTTATTGTGTGATAGCGTTTGTCTGCGGGAATGTGTTGCCCTGCCCATGCGTGTAGTGCATCTCGTGATGCTGGCTTCAAAAATGCTGCAACATACCCGACTTTTTCCATACATGTCATGGTAGCACGCACACCTGCGCAATTTTTACGTTCTATTGAAAAAAGCCGGTTTTTATAGTACTATGACCCCGTTAGCTTTTTACATATTTTGAGTAATCCAAAGAACAAAGGGGGTGTACGCGTCAACGAGGGCATTCGTGCTCCGGAATTACGCGTTATCGGTGCTGATGGCGAAAACATCGGTGTTATTTCACGTGATGAAGCGCTTGCACAAGCGCACGAAGCAGGATTGGATTTGGTAGAAATCTCTCCCAATGCCGTGCCACCCGTGGCGAAAATCATTGAGTTTGGTAAATACTTGTACGAACAGAAGAAAAAAGCGCGTGATGCGAAGGCAAAATCGCACCAAACTGAAACAAAGAGTATTCAAATCAAGATTGGTACGTCAGAAGACAGTATGGGTATCAAAGCAAAACAAGCATCAGGATGGCTTGCTGAAGGACACCGTGTACGTTTTGAAATCTACTTGCGCGGACGCGCCAAAGGGTTGCAAGAGGATTTCATCAAGGAGCGCATGCAGAGATTCCTCAAATTGCTCTCGGTGGAGCATAAAATTGCAGAACCACCCGCAAAGAATCCTAAAGGAATGTCGATGGTACTGGAACGAAAATAGTGTGTCTAAACACACTATTTTCGTTTGGGAACAGGGAACAGCTCACAGGGAACAGGGTTTATGAAAAATTCACAACACCCTTGTTAGGATGTGCGTATGGGTACGGCAGTAGATTTTAGAGACTTGCTGGTGTGGCAAAAAGGTCATCAACTTGTACGAGGTGTATATGCGTGTATCAGCACCTTTCCCCGTCTCGAACAGAAAATCCTTATACAACAACTGTGTCGTGCCACGGTATCGGTAACATCAAATATCGCAGAGGGACACGGCAGATTTTCCCATAAGGACAAGGTACGATTTTACATCACCGCACGTGGTTCATTGGTGGAAGTACAAAATCAGTTATTGGTAGCACGAGATGTAGGATATCTATCAAATGATCATTTCTTGCAACTCTATAACCAAACCACAGAAACGCTCCGTCTTTTGAATGGGATGATACGCTCTGTCCGCAATCGATCATCCACTGTTCCCTAATAACTGTTCCCTGTTCCCCGCCTGTTCGCGCTGTCGGGCGGACCTATTTGGATATCAATTCTCGGTGGACGTCGCGGCGGTAGCGGCGCATGGCACTCAAAATACCGAGTGAGAAAAACTCAACGACGAGGTGACTTCCTCCATATGATACGAACGGCAGTACCGTCCCCGTTACCGGCAACAAACCGATATTCATACCGATGTGAATGACTGCGGGTGCGACAATGGAGAGTGCAACACCGACTGCAAAGAGCGTTTCAAAATTTGTCGCACCCAAGAATGCGCCTTGCATAATACGCCACACGACCACGGCAAAACACAACAACAATAATACGACACCAACAAATCCCCACTCTTCTGCAAATGCGCCAAAAATAAAGTCAGTTTCGTACTCAGGCAAAAACTGCAAACGTGATTGTGTGCCGAAGCCCACACCCTTGCCCATCAACTGACCCGAGCCCACGGTGATGGTTGATTGATATGCGTTGTACCCCGCTCCGCGAATATCAGTGAGTGGATTGAGAAATGTTTTGATGCGCGCTTTCTGATAGTCCTGAAACACAAATCCCCAGAGCACGCCGAATGCAAGTGCACCGGCAACCGCAACAAGCGCGAGGTGCTTCTTTGAAATACCTGATACAAGCACCATGCCAAACCAGAGGAAGAACACAATGATAGCGCCACCGAAATCGGGTTGTACGAACAGAAGCAGGGAGAAAATAAGTGCGTATATACCCGATACAAAAATGTGGCGCACGTGCGCAATCTCAACGTGTCTACGTGAAAAATACTTTGCCAGAATAATAATCAAAACTATTTTTGCGGGATCGGATGGTTGTAAGAAAAACAAACCAAGGTCAAAACGAGATTGCGCGCCGAGTGTGATGGAGCCGAACAGAAAGAGCAGAGTTAGTGAGAGCGCTGAGAGTACGAATAAGCCGACCACCACCCACGTGTTGCGCAAAAAACGCCAGTCCACCATTGTCGCACCGAAAAATACCGCAACGGATACTAAGAGCCACACGATTTGTTGTTCAAAAAATGTGTTCGGCTCCACGAATGAGTTCATGGTTACCAAACCTGCACACGACAGGAGTACGGCACTGCCGAGGAGCACCCAATCAACCGAGCGCAGAGAAAAAAACGACATACGCACGTTTAGTAATCAGCGGGAAAAAGCGGGACAATATCAATACGTGCAACCGATGTTGAAAATGCTTCAGGCCAGGTAAAGACAATCTCGGTGTCTGATGACGCGGGAATGCGGGAAACGAGTGTGCGCGATGCATGAATAGCATTCTCAGTTGCATCGTAGAGCACGGCAACGACTGGTATGCGCGCATATGTAGAAAGTGTGTTGTTACGCAACGTTACGAACAGGCGCGGTGTAGCGCTTGCCTCATCAAAACGGCGTGATGGAATAGTAACGTTCGGTAGTGTGTAGGTGGATTGCGTCCACTCAATTGGTTTTTCAAAGACGAACTCTGCGCGTGCAGGTATACGCTCCCCTGTTTGCAACCCCGTTTCAAATACGGGAATGACCATGTGTGGCGCCAAAAACATCTGGCCTTTGCGCTCCACGATAAAGACGTTGCGTGAATCGTAGAGGCGAATAACGTATGGCACATTGTCTGCTTCGTATGCATCGTTTGCGTTTTCAACAAGTGCGACGACGCTGTACGTGCCAGGCACGACTTGAAACTCTTGCGTCCAGCGAACAATAGGTGCAATAGAGCGGAATGAGCAAATCTTTTGACATGCGCCGCCGCAGTCAATGCCCTCCTCCATACCATTTTGGACACCATCAAAGCATGTTGGTGCTTTGTGGAAGTGGAAATATGCTGGAATGCCGATGAGTAAACCGAGAACAAGAAATATACCGAGTAAATACATCGCCTGACGTCGTGATGCCCAAGTCATGAGGATAGTATAGCGCAAAATAGGGAACGGGGCGAAAGACATATATGAGGAAATTGCGAAAACCAAAAACCACCCATTCGGGTGGTTTTTTGTTTTTGAGTTCTTTGTTCTGGCGGTTACCTACTCTCGCCTTGTGGACTACCTTGGCGACTTGCGCTCTTCACTTCCGTGTTCGGAATGTTTCCTGTTTGCCCAAGCTATGCGCTTGGTTGCAAACAGCAATTCCGCACTGTGTATATCAACTACCTTATTCTGGCGGTTACCTACTCTCGCCTTGTGGACTACCATCGGCACTAGTGGTCTTCACTTCCGTGTTCGGAATGAGAACGGGTGTTACCCCACCGTCAAACCACCAGAA
>CAZFMQ010000003.1:0-66180 GCA_964520295.1 uncultured Candidatus Saccharibacteria bacterium | reverse complement strand
GGTATGCCACCAAAACTGCCAAGCATACCGCCCGCAAACATCGCCAAGGGCACCGTCGGCAACACAAGAATGTTGGCAAGGAGCGACACAATACTTACTTGTCCGCTCATACGCATAATCAACGGCAGTGTAAAAAGTTGCGTGGCAAGTGTTGCCGATACTGTTTCGCGTAAAGAAAAAATAGACGGTATGCGATGCAATACACGTTCAAGCAATGGTGAGAGTGTTATCAATCCAAATGTGGCAAGAAATGAAAGTTGGAACGAGGGGTCGTGTAAAAGAATGCGCGGATTCCACAGCACCATACCAAGTGCGGTCATACAAAGCGCGCGGTGAATGTTGTAACGCCTTCCAAACCCGCGTGCGAGCAATGCCAGCACCGCCATGGTACCCGCGCGCACTGATGTCGCCGTTGCGCCCGTGGCAATGACAAAGAGCATAACGACCGTACCGCCGCCCGAAAGCATCGCCGCGCGCGGCAGAAATGAAAGAAGGCGCATAACCGTGTCGGCAAGTACGGTAATGTTATACCCTGACAACACCACGATATGAATGAGTCCCGCACGTCGAAATGCTTCCTCTGTTTTTTCATCAAGGCCATCGGTTGCGCCGATGGTAATACCAGATAGCAAACTCGCGTCTGGTTCGTGTAGGTAACGCGCGATGGTATGCACGAAGGTGCGCCGTGTGCTGTACAGCACACGGCGCATCGCATTCCCTTCCCCGCGCCGCACCACCACAATGTCAGGAAACAACATTTGATAGTACACGCCGTCTTTTGCCAAGTAGCCGGCGTAATCAAATGTCGTCCCAACGTCGGTAACAAATGCTTCTGGTTTTTTTAGTGTGCCTGACAATTGCACGACATCACCGTACGCATATTCTGGAAAAAAATCGGTAAATACCTGCACACGCACATCAGTATTTTCGTGTGGCACTGCCACAAGCAAACGTTGTGATTTTTGTGAATACGTCGGCTCTCGCAACACCATACCCTCAAGTACAACTTTGTCGCCCACATCCAACACAGGCACTGACATGCCAAGCATACGCACCGCAATGATGACGACACTGGCAACACCTATGATGCTATATATAAAAAATCTGGACACGTAGATAGTATCCAGATTTTTGATAAAGCGGAGATAAACCCTGCTTACGACTGCTTTGGTGCGTCTAGTCTGTCAAAACCGAGCTTCTTGAAAATGAAGTACACGACTGCGGCAACAATCAAAAAATCAAGCAATACCGCAACGAAACTACCCAATGCAACAGGACCGAGCATCATGCTTGCAAGACCTTCCGTTGAACCAAAAATGGCGCCGATAATTGGATTGATGATGTCGGTAACAAGTGATGCGACCACCTTTGACACTGCACCACCGAGAATGAAACCGATTGCGAGTCCGACGACACCTTGCTCGCGGACAAATTGAATGAACCCAGAAACCATACTGTGTATATTAGTTTTTTTAATTACGCTTGATGTGCATCAAGTGCCTTATTATACAACATATCCGCCTCTTTATTTTCTTCGCGCCTCACGTGCGTAAACGTGATGTGTGGAAACTCCGCCACGCGCATATTCCACACTTTGACGAATTGTAGCTGGAGCGGTTCGTCTTTGATTTGATACACCCCGTTGAGCTGTTTTACCACGAGCTCGCTGTCCATGCGCACCGTAATATCTGCACTGTCGCGCATTGTTTTGGGAATAATTTTTTTCAGTGCCGTGAGCGCACGAATGAGTGCTTCGTATTCAGCGATATTGTTGGTAGCAACGCCGATGTACTCGCCTACTTCTTTGAGAACCGCATTTTCATCTCGTATGACAAAACCGATACCTGCAGGGCCTGGATTGCCTCTCGCCCCTCCATCTGTGTTGATGATATATTTCATGCAGTAATCATATACCACATAGCAAAAGACGGGAACGGGGCACAATTACTGGGAAACGGGGAGGAAGGAAAAGTCCCGCTGGCGCTTCTAGTCCTTATCTGTTCCCTGTGAACTGTTCCCTTATTCTTTACATGCTACGTGCTATCTCAATAATCCGAATACGGATGCTGTTTGCGCCACCGAATTGTTCCCGCTCCAGTGAGCCGTGCACAGTTACTATCTGCCCTTCTACAAGCGATTCCAACTCTGTGTTCCCTTTTGCAAAAAAACGAATTGCGGTTGCGCGCGCACTGCCATCACCATGCAATATAAGTTTGAGATGATTTTTTTCTTTGCCAAACCACTCTACGCGCGCCAGTGTATTGTTTTCAAATACAAAAATTGGTTTTTCATTTCCCATACCAAATGGCGCGAGCACCGAAATGTTTTGAAAAAATACTGGATGCACATCAGTAAGTGGGAGTGTAGCATCAGATGCTACATCTGCACGCACTGTGGCGTGCTGTGCGCATTTTTCATACGCTCTATTGAGCGCGTCGGGCAACTTGATAAGATTTTCAACCGTGATGGAGAACCCGCCCGAGTGTGTATGACCTCCGAACTCTAAAAACAGATCAGCCACCTCCTGCATAAGTGCCACGATATCTGTATGACCATCACCTCGCACAGAACCCTTGATGACTTCGGCATCGCCACGACCCCACACAAATGCGGGTTTGCCATACACTTCAACCGCACGCGTTGCCGCCAATCCAAGCAACCCCGGACGCCAGTGTGTGTTGCCGACAACAACTACACCGCCCTCGTGTGTGTCGCCGATTTTTCCATGAATCTCTTTACTCATCTGCGCCACCGCACCTTTTCGTTCATTGTTGAGTGTGTCTAATTGTCGTGCCAATGCTTCGGCGCGCACTTCGTCGTGTGTCGTCAATAATTCAAACGCAATTTCTGGCGCATCCATGCGTGATGCCGCATTGATACGCGGTGTAATAGAAAACACCACATCATCTTCGGAGAGCGCGTGCTGGCGCACGCGCTGACGGCGTAATAACGTACGCAAGCCGATGCGCGGAGATTTGCGTAACACAATTAACCCGTAATGCGCGAGTGCGCGATTTTCCCCCTGCAATGGCACCATATCAGAGAGCGTTGCAATACCAACCATATCCAGCAACCACTTCTCCCAACCTGTTGGCACCATGTCTGGCCTTGTCGCAATAAGTGCTTGTACAACTTTGAACGCAACACCCGCACCACAGAGATACTTGTTCGGGTAGGTATCGCCTTCTTGATTCGGGTTGACCATCGCATATGCAGGAGGTGGTGTGCCGTGCGCTTGGTGGTGATCGGTAATGATAACGTCGATGCCATGCTCTTGCGCGCGCGCTGTGTGCGTTACATCGGCACTACCGCAATCAACAGTGATGAGGAGTTTTGTGCCATCGGCACTACACGCATCGATGGCGCGTGCGTTGAGACCAAATCCTTCCGTGTTGCGATGCGGAATACGAACCGACACCTGCTCGTGGCCAATTTTTTTGAAAAAATCTGACAGCAACACCGCACCAGGAATACCGTCAGCATCAAAATCAGAAAAAATAGTGATGCGCTCACCAGCATCTACCGCGCGCAGAATGCGTGCGGTCGCTTTGTCCATATCTTTGAGTAAAAATGGATCGTGTACATCACGCTCCCAATCAGGATTAAGGAAAATATCGGCAGATGCTTCGGTAATACCACGCTTTTCTAGCAATCCACGCACTAATTCCGGCAATTCAGACCATACTTTCATACACAGCAGTATACCGCTACAATAGAAACTATGTCAGATTGTATTTTTTGCAAAATCGTGGCGGGAACTATTCCCTCCACAACCGTGTACGAAGACGAGCACACGCTTGCCTTTTTAGACATCAACCCAAGCGCACTCGGCCACACGCTCGTTATTCCAAAACAGCACGTAGAAAATGTCTTTGATGCACCCGCAGATGTGCTCGCTCCCGTCTATGCAACCGCACAGAAAATCGCACGCGCCCTGCAACAGACAAAGGTTGCGGGTGTAAACCTCATTTCAAATAATGGAGCGGTTGCCGGTCAAATCGTCTTTCATGCGCACATCCACATCATTCCGCGCGCAACAGATGACGCATTTCCCCAATTACCCACCGTGCAGTACGACGATGATGCACACATGCAAGAAACCGCTAAACGCATTCGCGCAGTGCTATAAAAAACAGAGCCCCGTATGTGGGGCTCTTTGCTTCTTGGTGATTATTGCTCATCATAGTGGATGGCTCGTTCCGAGTCCCAGGACTCGTGCTCCTGCAGAATTGCAGTTAGCTCTTCGTGGAGACGCTTGGCGTGCTGGAGATCCAGCACAAAAGGCGTCGCCGAGCCACCACTACGCAAAATGACGGCTCTGTCCTGCTGGCGAAACGAGGCCAACGGTTTCTCTGTCATGTGTCCTCCTTGTTGGTTGGTACTACTCCGACAGCACTATGCCAGATTGAGCGTTTTCTTTCAATCAATTATTTTTTGAGTGCCTCAATACCCGGTAATGTTTTCTTTGCCAAAAACTCAAGCATCGCACCACCTGCCGTTGAGATGAAGGTGAACTCTTTTTCAAGTCCGAGTGCAGAAATTGCCGCAACCGTGTCACCTCCCCCGATGATAGATACTGCTGACGAATGTGCGAGTGCGCGGGCAATTTCGTGCGTCGCTGTTGTGTATCCTTTTTCGTAGTACCCAAGTGGCCCATTCCAAAGCACAAAACGCGCACTCGCAATCGCGTGGACGATATGCGCGGTCGTTTCTGGTCCTGCATCCATAATTGCACTATCACCATCTACGTGCGCCGACGATGCGACATACTCATCACCATCAGCGTCTACCGCCAACACGTCGCTGTATGAAAACACATTTTCTTTCGCCACCACGTCCATCAATATACTATGTGGCACGGCATCCACAACTGATGATCCTACATTTCGCCCCTGCACTTTCAAAAGTGTATTACCTGACACACCGGTGATAAATACCTCATCCATGACATCGGCCAGTGAAATAGCGATTGGCATTTTGGTATCTGATTTTGCACCGCCCAAAATAAGCAGTGAGGGGTGTTCCGGATTGAATGCGCGCGACAATTCTTCATACTCGCGCGCAAACTGCATACCCATGTAGCTCGGCAGATACTTCGGTACACCCACCACCGATGCGTGCGTGCGGTGCGCAACAGAAAAATCGTCTTGCACAAATATGTCTGCCAAACTTGCGAGCTCTTGTGCGAATGAGTCGGTTGCACGTTCCTCTCCTGGGTTATTGCGGATATTTTCTACAAGTACGCACTCGCCGTTTTTCAGAGCATCTATAGTTGCACGCCCCGCATCAGAGAGTGCGTCCGTCACAAACACCACTGGTACATGCTGTGCCAGTACAGCACACACTTGTTCCAGTGAGGCACCGTCTGTTGATGTGTGCCCGATGATAATAGTGCGCGCACCGTGCTCACACAACCATGTAATGGTAGCTAATGCAGATGTAATACGCGCATCGTCGGCAATACGACCATCCACACGAGGCACGTTGAGATTAGCGCGGAGTAGTACACGCGTCCCTGGTGCAATGGTACTGTCTGAAATAGATGAAAGCATTATTGTTTTGCTTCAAGCGCTTTGACCATGTGCGATACGCTCTTGCCATCTAAACTTGCACGACCCACGAGCACACCACTGACATCTCCCTGACGCACTACCTGTGCGATATTTGCCTCCTCAACAGCGCCACCATACAGTACAGGAATAGTGCTTGCCACTGCACGCCCAAACATTTTGGTCAAAATCTTCCTAATAAAAATACTTGTCTCGTGAATTTCGTGCGGTTGCATTGCATATTTATAACTTTTACCGATTGCCCAGAGGGGTTCATACGCAATGAACAGTTGCTTTGCCTGTGCACGTCCCACACCCGCAAGCGAGCGTGTCATTTGATCTTCTAATTCCCCAAGGTGTTCACCATGTTGGCTACGCTCACGCTCTCCAATGCACACAATAGGTTGCAATCCACTCTGCAATGCCAGTTTTACCTTTCGTGCAATCATGCCGTCTGTTTCACCCAATTCGCGCCGTTCAGAATGCCCGACAATCACGTGGCGGATGCGGAACTCTTTGAGCATCTGTGCCGAGATTTCACCGGTGTGTGATCCACCCTCATACACAGATACGTCTTGTGCACCGAGCAGTGCGGTCGTGCTGCGTGTTTTTGCCAATGGTTGCAGATACACGAACGGTGCACAGACAATCGCCGTTGTTTTGCGCGCGCGCGCCAGCGCGCGCTTCGTAGCACCCCACAGTGCCTGCGCCTCCTTTGTATTCCCCGGATGCATTTTCCAGTTCAGAATAAGAAATGTTTTTGCCATATAGCATCAGTGTACCACGGGCTCCACTGCAGATGTCTACAGTACTACCACCGAACAAGGTGTTATGGCTTTACCTCCTCCCATGAAATAGTCGTGTACTGATCTGACGTCAATGGGAATGATGGTGGCGGTGCGTAGAGCAAATTAGCATCATAGATATAATCACGCGCCTCGTATCCACTACTACCGTAGTACACACCCGAGCGCTCATTAGTACCAAGCATGCCGTACGTCGTCAGCTGATCACGCAAATGATACGGCGAGCACCCACCTGAGTAGTGATATCGTCCAATACGGCCGTTCTGCGCAATCATTGCCGCGTCAATACGTAAATTATCTTCACTACGAAGTCCGATAGTGACATCACCTTGTGCAAGAAGGCCGATAGTATCGGTGCCATCGTAGTTGGTGTAGCGGATATCGTTATTCACGATAATGTGCCGGCGCGTTGATGGGTTATCAGGAAATCGTGCCGCCGCAATAGTAATGCGCGCCTCATCAATCATGCCATCTACCCACACATGATCTTCAAAAAAGATAAGGCCGTTGTCAGGAAAATCGTAGTTGCCTAAAAAGGTTTGTCCATTATTACTCCTGATACTCCATGTACCGCACCCATCACCCGAACATGAGCATCCGCCCTGCGAGTGCAGTGCGGTTACGCGATATACGTCCATTGTGCCGTTCGTTTTCAGTACCGCGTGGTAGCCAAGCGCACCTGATGACGCAAAATACAATCCATCAGCTTGCGCGTCTGATTTGATTTGAGAAAGATCGGAAATAATACCTGTAAAATCAACTGCCGGCACTGGAAACTGTCGTCCCGCCAAGAAAATATCGGAACGTGTCGGCACGGATGCAGGCGGTAGTGGATCAGTAGGGCTTCGGTGCGTGTGTACACCAAACTCATTCCCTCCCGAGTGGTCGGGGTCATTAAAGTTTGCCACTGCACTGGTTACAAGATTGTGCGCCAATCCGTCAAAGCGCAACCCTGTATTGGAATGCACGGGGCCGAATACTTCTGAAGTATCTCCGAAATTCACAAAGCTATTGAGCACCCATGCAAACTTTGCAAATGACGGAATGGCGAGACGCACTTGTATGGCGCGTGCAATGTCCGGTGCCGCATCCACGCGCCCCGTTGATTTGATGGTCACAATGGTGGAGCCGACAGTAGGTGGTGTAATATCCAACGTGAACGTGCCGATGCGATCACCTGCCGCATTGAGAAATTCGTGTTCGTACGGACCCTCCTCCCCTGTGCCATCTTGATAATCTTCTGGTGCATGTGCCAAGTGCCATCGATAGTAATCAATCCCTGCCTCGGCAATATGAAATGCGAGCTCCCTGTCGCCCGCACTACGCAATGCGCGCAAATTGACCCCTGCCCACCCTACCAAACCGCCGAGCATCAGTGACGCCACCACAGAAAAAAGTAATACGGAAAATAGCAGCTGCCCTTTTTTGTACTGTGCGTGCATCATAGATTGTCTTTGAGCGTTCTAAAAGTAACTTGCGTAGAAAATACAGCGGGCTCCGGTGGCTGTGTCGCGTCTGCATCAACGGTAATCGTCAGTTGAATCAACCGAACCTGCGACACATCAACAGGTACAGTGAGTGGTGTTGAAGATGCCCCACCACTGTATGTTGCACCATAATATGTAAACACAGGTGTTGTCGTTGCCGCCACATCACGCACCACCGTGCGCACCTGCTCTGTTGCACCCGTGTACGTAAGCGGATTGCCGATAGGATTGGTAATCCCCTTTCGTAGTTCAGTGCCGGACACAAAATAGCGCACGCGCTCTATCATACCGTCATCATCTGCGTCAGTATAAAACGTAAACTCGCCCGATGATGCTGTTTGAATAGCATACGCACCGACTTCAGACGGTACGGCAGAGCGCGTCTCCACCAAAAAGCGCCGTGAAAGAATCTGCACATCCTGTTGTGCAGAGAGCGAACGGTACGCGCGGCGCGCTAATTTGAAATTATCGCCAAACATGCCGTACAGCGCACCGCCAATGAGCAATACAATAAATGCCGAAACAAGTATTTCAGGTAGTGTCAGTCCGCGTTGTAGTGCTGGTGGTCTACGCATACTATTCTGGATTCAATAATACTTCATGTGACGTAAAGTATCCCGTTAGTGCAAATGGTGAACTCTCATACGGCTGATAGCCATCACGTTCTACAGCAACCGTGTGCGCACCGTTGCCGACATTGCCAAACACCACTTGCCCTGGTGGTACGCACGCTGATGTAAATACAAATGAAATATCTGAAACCGTTGGCGTAAAATCAGTGTCATCCGTGCGCAAGAATATCTTATAGCGGAAGTAGCGCTTCCCTGTATGCTCAATACCGATATTTTGATTTGCAACTGTAAAATAGCTTCCTGATGTGTTATCAGGACCAACATACGACCATGTTGTTGATGCATTCAACTCATCATTTGTGGCAATTTGAAAGCGCACGCTATCTGTACCAACGCTTGTTGGCTGATCGGTCGGTTGCCACATAATGCGATAAAAATTACTTGCAGAACCAGTATCAAAAATTGATGAAATCAACCAGCCATCTGCATCATAGGAACCCACCAGTGCATTCAACGTAAGCACGCCATCGGGATCATTCGTTTCTATATCTTCGCTTTCCCAATATTCTGTTTCGTCTTCGTATAGTTCTTGCCCAGACCCCCCCGACCAATCCGTCTGTGTCAAAAAGCCACGCCCTGTTGTCTGCTCTTCGTCGTCATCAAGTGTAACGATGGCATCTGATATTGGTAATTGTGTTGCCGCATCTTTGACGGTTACCAACAACGCATCGGGGTTTGAAGGTGTTACCACAAGCGAGAGATCCATGTGCGAGTCCGGTGCTAGTGTTGGTGGCAACAGTGGAATCAATCCCGCCAAATCGTACGCACCATCGGTGATATCGAGCGCATACGTGTCCCACTCAAGATTATTGATGGTACGATTACCGCTCGCGTCTGTAGAAAATGATTGATCGTATTTGCGCACGTCCGGCGTGGTGGCAATAAGCTTTGCTCCCTCAAGATCAAATGAAACAGAACCGACGGGCTCACAGGTATTCGTGACGCTCGTAATCGTCAATGAACTCAATACATCAATAGTAAATGATAGTTGCGTAACCTGGCCCGCCAATACGGTGGCGTGCGGGAGCGACGGCGTAGAGCTACCGATACTTCCGTATGCATACGTTTGATCTGATGAATATCCAGATTTGCTTACAGAAACACTGTACGCCGTTTCTGCTGGTGGAATATCAATAAGTTGCAGTAACCCATTTTGATCGGTCACATCATTGATAACCACAGGCGATGTTGTTGCTGTGTACTCTACGTGCACATCTGCATCCTGCACCGGCAGGCCATTGGCATCAAACACACGCACGAAGAGTGCGCCGTTGCCTGATGAAAATTCTAGATTCTTCGGTGCCACACGTGTCGTGAATGTGAGAGGTGTAAAGGTGCGACATGTCGTACAATCAATCTCTATCTGCATCAACTTATAATCAGCAGGCGACGTATCATTTGGCGATCCCCCAATGGTACCGTCAAATGGATCGTCCACATTACGAATAGTCGTCGTTGCATTGAATACTACGCCATCTCGCGTCAGTGTTTGCGCGTTTGGAATCAAACCATTTGGAATACTACCGACAACACCGACATCGTCGTATGGCATGTTGCGCGCAATTTCAAACTGTTCTGTCGCCAATGCTGAGGCCAGCAGTACGGTGCGCGATGCGGTAATAGTGCGGAAGAGTGATGTATACACTTGGTAAATACCAACTGCAATAATGAGGAACACCGCCGATGCAATAACCACTTCAGCGAGCGTAAAACCTCTGTTCTTTTGTGTGTACTTAGTGCACATACGCACATTTTCTAAATACCCGATGAAAGTGAATAAATCGGTGTAATCATTGATACGGCGAAGAATCCGACCGCCGCACCAATCACCACCATGAGTATCGGCTCAATAATCGTTGAGAGATCCTTCGTTTTCTGGTCTACTTCCCCTTCAAAGAAGGTTGCTATCTGCATAAACATGTCAGGCATTTTTCCTGTCTCTTCTCCCACCGACACCATTTCCGTCACCATCGGCGGATAAATCTTTTGATGTTTGCGGAACACATCAGAAATCTGCGAACCTTTTTGAATGTACTCCCCCGCCTCATCAAGTACTTCTTTGTAAAATGAATTCTGTAACACATCGCGCGTAATGGAGAGCGCTGACACCACATCCACGCCCGATGAAAGGAGTGATGCAAGCGTGCGTGACATCTGCGCTGAGTTCGCTTCTTGTGAAATTGTTTGAATAACCGGCGTATGCATGACAAACCACTCAAACCCGCGCTTGCCCACGCGCGTACGCAAACCCGCAATAATGAGTGCGACTGCGCCAAGCATGCCACCGATATACAGAATAGGGTGTGCCGCAAGTCCTTCTGATATCCCGATAATGAGTCGCGTTGATGCAGGCAAATCAATTGCCATTTCTTCAAACGTCGCGGTTAGTGTCGGTACCACATACATCATCATGGCAATACCAATGATAACCATGAGTATCAAAATAACTGACGGATACATGAGTGCGCCGCGAATACGGCGCTTGAGCGCAAAACTTCTATCCATCTGCTCGGCGATGGTGCGCAACGCATCGCCTAAACGCCCTGACTCTTCACCTGCACGCACCATCGCTACAAAAAGCATGGAGAATACGCGCGGGAATTTTGCCAATGCCATTGAAAACGGCGTGCCTTTTTGAATATCGGCACCAATTTGCACCAATACGTCTTTGAATTTCTTGCTCGCCGTCTGATGCTCCATGATAGAGACACCGCGCGATACCGTCAGACCCGCATCTACCATTGCGGCAAGGTTTTTTGCAAACGTAATACGGTCGGTTACCTTGATGCGTCCAAAATCTACATTGAGTTTTTGATACCAACGTTTTTCGGTAACCGGATGCGCAAATACCAGTGTCTCATTGTGAGACAACAAATCTTGCGCAAGCTGTTTTGCACTCTCGGCTTCTCCTACTTTCTCATACACGTCGCCTGCCGCGGTTACCGCCTTGTATTTAAAGCGCGTCATGTACTACAGTATCGCACATTCAGTAGTATTTTCTCCTGTGCACTGTGAACTGTTGCGTGGTATGTGCCTCGTGTTATTCCGAAATCACGCGCAGGACTTCTTCAATAGTGGTAACACCTTGTACTGCTTTGAAAATACCGTCTTCCAGCATCGTCATCATGCCCTCTTTCTTTGCCTGCTCTTCAATTTCCTCTGAGGTCGCACGGCGCACAATCAATTCGCGTGTTGCTGACGACACTTTGAACACTTCATGAATACCAATACGTCCCTTGTATCCATCGGTGTCATCACCAGATACCTTTTTGGGACGATAGAACGGTACATCCTTCCATGTGGCATCTTTTTCCACCACACCTTCCTGCTTGAGAAAACCGAGCATACGCTCCAAATCAACAGATTGTTCTAATGTTTTGAGTTCGTCGGCAGACAATGTGTATTTTTCTTTGTGCTGTGTGAGCGTGCGCACCAAACGCTGACCAACCACCACATTGATAGTGGACGCAATGAGGAATGGCTCCGCACCCATATCAAGCATACGCGCAACGACACCTGCGGCAGAGTTCGTGTGAATGGTAGAGAGCACTAAGTGTCCTGTCAGCGCCGCATTGATAGCAAGATTGACCGTTTCACCATCACGAATTTCTCCCACCATGATGATGTCGGGATCCTGACGCACCAGTGCGCGCAGTCCGTTACTGAACGTCATGCCTATTTCTGGCTTTACCTGCGTTTGATTGACACGAGGCATTTGATACTCAATCGGGTCTTCAATCGTTGAAATGTTGACGTCGGGCGTGTTGAGGATATCCAAAATCGTGTACAGCGTCGTGGTCTTACCAGAACCCGTTGGACCTGTTGCCAAAATCATGCCGGTTGATTGCTTCGTTGCCCAGTGCAATGCTTCCAATGCTTCGCCGTGAAAACCGAGTGTCTCCAGTGTAAAACCAGATGCGCCTTCGTGGAGAATACGCATCACGACCTTCTCGCCGAAATAAATTGGTAGTGTGGATACACGAAACGAGACGCGCTCGCCATCAATATCCATTTTGAAACGACCATCTTGTGGCAAACGCTTTTCGTCCAACTTGAGATTCGCAAGCACTTTGATACGCGCAACAATGCCCGAGGCGGCGGCTTTTGGCAGTGTCATGGCATCACGCAACAAACCATCGATGCGGTAGCGCACGAGCAATTCTTTCTCCATCGGCTCCATGTGAATGTCAGATGCGCCACCAACCACGGCGTGACGCACGAGTGTCTCAACAATACGCACCACCGGCAAATCTTCTGCTATTTTCTTGAGTACATCGCCGCTTGCATCGTCCGTAATCCCTTCTCCAAGCGAGCCGATGGCGAGTGCATCTGCTTGCAGGATATCGCCAAACTCCGCTTTCAAGCTTTTTTGGTACTGAATGAGCGCGCGCTTGATGGAGTTGGTATCGGTCAGACGCGGTGAAATGGTGAGCCCTGTCTTCTTTTTGATGAAATCAATCGCCTGCAAATCCTGCACATCCAACATGGCAACCTCCAGTGTATTTTTCACCTTGCGGTACGCCACAATATTGTTGGCGCGCGCAATCGGCTCAGGAATAAGTGCGAGCGTATCATATTCAATTTTTTCTTCTTTGAGATCAACAAATGGAATACCGATAACGTGCGCTTTTGCGCGTCGCATATCATCCTCCGTCATTGCACCTTCAGACACCACCATATCTTCAAACGACATATCACGCTCTTCTGCCAATGCTTGCAGTTCCTGCGCCTTAGAAAGCGAGAGCATTTTTGTGTCTACAAGAAATTGAATGAGTTGTTCGGTATCAAATTGCATGCTGTAGCCATTGTAACACGTACCATGTGACGTAGAGCACATACCGTGTGATAAATGGAAACACGTAAGTACATTCAGAAATGACAACGCCCCGACAGTATGTCGGGGCGAGTTACTACTCATGCTATCGGCGGGTCCGAAAGACCCATTTGGAATCAATCTCGACCCTTGAGTCAGGGTAGTAGAATACGGTCGAGAGGCCACGGCGGCCGAGATCGATATCGACCACACACACAGAGGGAAGAAGCTGCTTATCAGGAATGGTCTCCATCGCGACCTGAATACGCTCGCTATACGACTGCTTGCCGTATGCAAGGACAAGTGCCGGACCGACCTCTGCGGGGCAGATTTCAAGTCCGAATTCCTGACCACGGCTGCAGAACGCATCAAAGCGAGGTTCCGTGATAAATCCAAAATGATGTGGTGTGACTTTCACGAGCTGGATGTTCTCAACAGCTGGTGCCGTCGTGAAGTGCTTCCTCTCCAAGATGTCCCTGGCAGTGCACGTGATCATGCTGTGGTTCCGGCGGAGTGCCTTGAGATATCCTTCGGCACCTTTGTGGATGCCGATCGGAATGGTTTTCCAGATGCGAAACGTTCTCGTCTTGATCTTGTAGACACCATCAAGGAGTCCCTTGACCGAGGTGAGGATACCGTCCTTGTTCTGGCCGAGCATCGTGATGTGCTCCCGCATGAAGCCGGCGCGCTCAAGCGCGTCGCCAAGTTGATTCATTTGCCCAATCGAGAATGAGGACATGTCCCCTTCTCCTTTCTTCGGCACATGTGCCGATTATCGTGTTCGTCATTGACGAACGTGTGTAGCACTGTAAAAGAACACTGTACGTGGGCACAATACACATGCAGAGAATGTCTGTCAACAAAAGAAGCGCCCCGACAGTATGTCGGGGCGGGCTCCCTATCGTGTTATCTAATCTCGTAGGTAATAGAGACGTTGACGGTAATTTTGTTTTCACCGAGTGGAATCTCGGGAATCGCTTTTTCTTCAACAGCCATACCTGCCGACATCATCGTATCGCGTGAGTAGTATGGAGGATAGTATCCACCACCCTCAGAGAATGAGACGACACGTACCAAGCGAACACCCAAATCATCTGCTAATTGCTCAGCTTTCTCTTCTGCATCTTTGATAGCATCGCGACGTGCATCGCGCTGTAATACTTCTTCATCATCAATAGTGAAGTTAGGACCGTAGATATCAGTTGCTCCCCGCTCCCCTACACCCGCAAGCAATGCACCTACCACTTCAGTATCGCGCACCTTCACTGACACCGTTTGGCGAACTTCATATCCTGTGATGACTTGATTGCGTGTGCCAGGATAGTAGTAATCAACTGCAATTGCTGGCTCTGTAGCGCCAACGGAACCCATCGTGCCCGCACCCATCATAGGACGCACGGTACCGTTGACCCATTCATACTTTGGATTAGCGCTATAGCTTGTAGTCTTAATATCTTTTTCAGCAATACCTTCACCCTTGAGAAATGCGAGTACTGCATTACCCTTCTCTGCCGCTTGTGCCTGTGCTTCTGCTACTGTTGTTGCTTCCGCAAATACGGTGTACGAAAACTCCGCAATATCAGGCACAGCAAACGCCTCGCCCTGCCCTGACACGGTGATAACATTCGTAGATGGAACACCGCCACCAATATAGCGATACTCTTTAAGTGCGTTGAAGCTCAGAATTGCCACGAACGCAATGAGCGCGATACACAACCATCCAAGATACTTCGCCGCCTGTTGCACTGTACTTGATTCCATACGTATATAATTACTCTGTAATACTGTCACCTAGATAATGGAGCACGGCGTAGGAAACGTTACACGAGCGCGTGTTATTTCTGCGCTACGAGTGTCAACGTAAGTGCTACTTCATCGCCAACAGTGTTGTCGCCGAGATCCCCGAAGAATTTAGTCGAGCCAAAGCGAATATCCCAAAGGGTACGGTCAATGGTAAGGTCTGCTGTTCCTGTAATAGTAGTGCCGTCTTGTGCAATCGTTGCAGGAAATGTGACACGCTGTGTGATGCCCTTGATAGTCACATCTGCAGTAACGGTACCGTCTGCATCAACTGATACGAGTCCGACGGTTGCTGTTGGGTGCGTTGCCGCGTCAAAAAAGTCAGCTGACTTAAGGTGATTGGTGAGCATATCTGTTCCCATACCCTTTCCTGTTGAAGATACCGCAATTGAATTGATATCTACCACAAACGAACCTGCAACAAGTGCGCCATCTGTTACCACAACTGAACCGCTGCTGAATGCGATGGTGCCGTGATCGTAGTAATCCTTAATAAGAGTCTTGCGTCCTGTCCATGCAACATTGCTCTCTGTGGTGTTAAGTGTGTATACACCATCTTCCAATGTGCTGACTGAACCCATTGTTGTTTCGGTTTCTGTTGTGTTCTCTGGTGCAGGTGTGTCGCTCTTTGAAGCGTACCACCAACCACCGAGTATCATTGCGACCACTACTGCCAAGATAAATTTATTCATATTGATATAATTATTTTTTAATTTTTATGCGTTCTGTGGTGCGCCCACGCGGTCAGCAACAAGAACACCAGCGCCGTTGCCGACATCACCGGAATGGTGATATAGCCAAGGCCTTCTACATACTTCTCCAAACACGATGCAGCAATACTCCCCGGCTCACAAAAGAGTGAGTTGGCACCAACGGTTTGGATATAGATGTTATACACCGCAACACCCAATGCAATGATGGAGAGTGCATTCGTGTACAAGAGCACATCACGGCGCTTGCAATAGAGTGCCAATGCAAACAACACTACTTGCGGGTAGACAAAGAAACGCTGTGCCCAGCACAGTGTGCATGCCTCAAAGCCCGCAATCTCGGAATAATACAAACTGCCGAGTACGCTGATAAGTACAACGAAAAATGAAATGAGAATTGCATGACGAGATACGTGTGCAACTATTTTTTTGAATGCGGGCACGACACCGGTGATACCAAGTAATAGTGCGAGCGATGCGATTTGCATCGCGAGTATGCCCCACACAATAAGTGTGTGTGTGAATCCAAGTGTTTCCATAGTGGTAGAGTATACCACAAGATGTTTTAGTGTTTGTAGCGACGCACCACTGAACGAACGACCGCTCCCACACGCATCGTTTCTTCGGGATATATGTTGTGATATGCCTTGTTGCCGGGCTGGAGATACATTCTTCCCTGCGCATCGCGACGCAGATATTTGAGCGTCCACGAACCATCTACTTCTGCCACCACAATATCGCCCTCGCGTGCGTGTTCGGTACGCTCCACAATGACGAAATCGCCTTCCATAATGCCTGCATCTATCATTGAGTCCCCCTTTACCTTGAGCATGTAGGTTTCTTCGCGGTCATTGAGCAACCAATCATCAAGTGCGACAGAATCGAACACAAATTGCTCGGCGGGTGATGGAATACCGGCTTCAACAAAGCCGAGCATCTTCACTTCACCGGCAAGGGTGTTGGGTATAAGACGGCCGAGGTGGTCTTTGGTAATAGCACCTGCATCTACAAGCTTCGCTACTACTTTTGCGACAGCATTTTTTGATTTGAAGCCGAAGAGCTTTGCCATTTCAGCGTACGTGGGCATGCGCTTGTGGCGGGCGTAGAATGTATTGAGCGTGCTGAGGTAATCCACGTTTGTGCGTATTAAAAGAGTGCGAGCGCAGAAGAGAAACGACGTAAGAATGAGGGGCGGCGTAAGCGACGCGCCCATCGCAGAAGCTCCTTGTGGCGCTTTGATTCACTGCGGTATGAGATGCCGTGAATGATTTTTTCATCAATAACCCAGTTGAGGGTTTCGAGCTCCTGCTCGATACGATCTGCTACTTGTTTGCGATTCATAGTATTGTGCGACTACCCCTTGTGTAATAACCTGAGTATAGGTGAACGCTCGTTCACCTGTCAAATAAAGGTGGGGATAACAGGACATGGAACGGGGAACAGTTATTAGGGAACAGAAATGCGGAACAAGGCAGGGACTGGGTGGCTTAGTTGCTCAGATGGAGGCACTCTGTTTTCTTCTTCCCCGCCTTCCGTTCCCCGTCGCACACTACGTGTTGTGCACGTTAGATTTTATATTCCCTGAAATGTATATGTCCGCGCATGTGTGTCATTTTGTGGTAGAACTCAAGCTCAGGCATCACACTCTTTGCATTAAACACAATTTGATCCATACCCTCCCATAACAAGAACCACGCTGCTGGTTCCAAAAACACCAATAGAAACGATAACGTGACGCTGTCATCGTGGCCGCGAAACGCAATGAGTGTTGCACCAATCATTGCAAGTACTCCCCCGAGCACCATACCAATACCGAGCATCAACACACTGCGGCGTTCTTTCTTAAGTAATTCTAAATGTCGCTTGAAGTGCACCGAAAGTCGCTCTTTAATAGTTTCGTCGTGTGTATCATTGCGCTGCCCTTCAGGTACGTACAACACTAAATCAATCGCGCCCGTGTGTTTGTCATTTGCTGCGCGCTTTATCTCCTCCAAAAAATCCACCGAGAGCGAACGTTTGGAGTACGGTCGCATATCAAAATCAGAAAAGATGTCGTCATAATGTTCTAAGCGGATGTAAATCTCGTCTGATTCAGTGTGCGGCATGTGCGGTGCGATTATGCAGTGCGAACTTAGAGCGAATCGAGTGCTTCATCAATAAGGTCACGAATTTCATCTACCAAATCAAGTACGTCGTCCCAATCTTCGTCATCAAATGCATCTTCTGCATCTTCCAAAAGATCTTCTGCCTCATCAAGCAAATCTTCTGCCTCATCAACATCTTCATCATCATCATCTTCTGCGTCTGCTACTTCATCCCATGCTTCATCCAGTTCTTCTTCTACTTCATCCAATTCTTCTTCAGCACGGTCTTCATCATTGCGCGACTCACCCTCTATTTCATCAGATGCATCGTCGGCAGCATCGCGTGCGCTGCTTGCGTAATCATCTGCCTCATCAAAGTCACCCTTCAAGAATGCGCGAATGGCATCAAAGAGGTCATTACGTGCATCCTCAATGTATTCGTCTGCATCGCCTGTTTCTTCATCATCATCTTCTGCTTCATCGTACTCATCTTGTGCATCTTCAAGCGCACTGACTGCTGCGAGCAGTGCTGCGCGCGCACGTTTTTCTGCATCCGATACAGAAGGTACTGCGGTGATGCTTGCAACTGTTGGTGTAACCACCACTGGCTTTTGCGCATTCAATGCACTTGCAAGTGCTTTGGTGTATGTGAGGCGCGAGAGCGGACCCCATGTGCCCGTTGATGGCATTACACCCTTTGCTTGCTGCCACTGTTGTACTGCCTCCATTGTTTTCTCGCGATACAAACTGGTCTCGCCACCAGGTGCACCTGGGCCACTTGCTGCTACGGTAAAGCCAGCGCTGTTGAGATATTTTTGCAAACAACGTACATCTTCGCCTTGATCACCGAGTGCGAGATCGCGTTCAAAAATACAGCTCACCTCTGCGCGTGCGGTAGTGCCGATAAAGAGAGATGTTGCGAGTATTGCAACAAGTGCAATATATGAGAAATGCTTGTAGTGCATAGGTACAAATTAAAATACTAATGTGCTTTTAGTATAGCAAAGTCTCTAGGGAACGGGGACTAGGTGTTGGGGAATAGGAAAAATCAAAAAACTAAAAACAACCCATCACACGGATAGATTGTTTTTGTATCGTGGGTGCTATCTCGAGCTAGAACTAGTAGGTGTCATACAAGGCTTGGTGGTTCAGCTCATTCTACACTATCCGAACGATGCTTCTCGTGCACATCGTAAAGTGACAGGGGTGACACGGGAATGAGGATTGGTGTGTCACTTTATATTTGACATATCAAGATTACATATATATAATGCAACCATCGATAAAACCTAGTTTTATCGGATCGCCCGGGCGACCGCTCTGTCGCCCACCACATGCCCGTCGAACCTTTCGGCGAGAGTGGTCCAGATTACTGGGAGCGAGGAATCTCCACGAAAGGAGATAAAAATGAGCGATCTGTACATTCACAATCTCGTGATGAGCCTCATCAGGAAGAACCGCTACCTGGACATCGCGCACCAGATGGAGAGCGAAGCCGCGTTCCGCAAGCACGTGAAGATCGACCTCTGCGCCGGAGACATCCGGGCCATGCGCCCCGAGACGCTCGGCAAGATCATGTGCGCCTTCGAGATCGGCGACGTGCTCGCAAGCAAGGAGGAACTCTCGAACCAAGTCACCTTCTCCGGTGACTGCGAGGAGTTCCTGCGCGATCTCGTCTCGCTCTGTCTCGCGTACGCGATCACCAAGAGATTGCTCAACCACGGCATCACATGGTAACGAGCATCGCCTGATTCCAGCCCCGACCCAGTAATGGTGTTCGGGGCTTTCGTCTTATTTGCTATCCCCCCACCCGTACGCTTCCTTTTCCATTTGTGCCAAGAATGATTGCTTGGCTGCACGATACGCAGGATAGTCACCGGGATATTTCTTCGCATTTATCTTTTTCAATTCAATATACGCACTTGCTTTATCAGGAAACGCCCTGAAAAAGTCACGCATGACCACGAACTGTTTTGCTTTTGGAGAGTCATGCACGCAGATATGAATATTCTCCGTTTTCTCGCCGTCTGCGTCCACCTTGAAGAAAAGGAGCGTGTCGGGAGCAATGTAATTTTCTTTCCATTCGTACCCCTTGTTCACCATCTTTTCAATTTCTTGAGAAAGATTTTTTACTGTTTCCACTTCCACTAGAACATCAATGATCGGTTTTGCCATCATTCCAGGAATCGCCGTGCTACCGACGTGTTCAATATGAAGCGCCTTGGCTTCAAACACATCTTTGAGCATAGCTCGAAGCTCATCAAACCTCTGAGGCCACCTTGGATCGTAGGGTATAAGAGAGTATTTGTTTATGTTTAAGTTTACAGACATACAATCGAAACGACCCTTTTCGAGCGCCAGAACCTATCTCTAATTGGGGTGCCTACTGGGAATCGAACCCAGATTGAGAGCTCCACAAGCTCCAGTGTTGACCGTTACACCATAGGCACCATAAACGCACACACTCTAGCAAAAAACCCTGCACGAAGCCACTTATCGCTCAACGGCAAATAATTCTGGCACACGATCAGACGCCGCGACATTGAAACGCACGCGACCAATAACTAATCCGTTACTCGTCTCCACCGATACGCGCCACGCACCGGGTGCGATAGCATTTTTCACTGAATAGCCACGATAGCCACCGCCACGACCACCCGTGATAGGAAACGCAATGCGCCCTGCATCTACCCAACGACTACCCTCTTGGCGTTGCCACACATGCACAATAGAAGTTGAAAGTTTGGTTGGTGCAAATACTGATGTCCACACATACACCGGCTCATTTTGCGCACGATGAAATGTTCGTGAAAATGAGACCACATCTCTGAATGAACGATGTTCCACTGCAAGCGTGTAATCATCTTCAATTTTTGTAACGGAATGTGCAATAACCGAATCAGAGAGTGCGAGTGGTGCAGGTGGCATAAGCCCTGTAATGTATGCGCCGAAACAGAGCGCCGCAATACCGCCGATGGTTCTGATGAGCGCGCCGCGTGCATTGTGCACCTCGCGTGGCGCAATGCGCTGCAGTAGTTGTAAAAAGAGTGCAACGAGTGCGAGCGACAGTGCAATGCTCAAGAGAAACTGTGGTGTGCCGATTGAACCAAGTACGGTTGGCACGAGCATGATGGAGTATGACAACAGTGCCACGAACCAAACACCGACGTGAAATACTAATTTTTCATAACGAGGACGAAATGCCTCGTTACCAATAAGCATAAACAACAGAAACAGCATGAATGGCCAGCTTGCTGAAAGTGATGCACTGCGCGAATAGAAAATAACAAATGCTGAGAAGAGCGCACCAAATGCAATCTGCAACACCAGCGGTGCAACCGTCAGTACCCATGACAGTACGCGTCCGTGCTCTTTTGTGCGTTCACGCAATGCGAGCACCACGATACAAAACATCGCCACCAACAGATAACTGGTGATGGCGATGTTTTCTGCGAGCAAATCAATGCGACGCAGTGTGAGTGAATCAACAATAAATCCTGATAGCAGCGCGCCCGCCGATAGTATTCGTTCGTGCTGTTCAATGAATGTCTTTGTGCGAGTGATAAGTGCGCGCATACCTATCAACTATAGCAAAGTCTGTGGCGCTTTTCTGAATGCGTAGTTTGGTTTATACTGCCCGCACGCGCAGGTGGCGAAATTGGTAGACGCACTACCTTGAGGTGGTAGCGCCCGCAAGGGCATGGAGGTTCAAATCCTCTCCTGCGCACAACAAACAAAGAACCGGATGCGGAGCATTCGGTGATTTTGTTTGTACGCAAGAGAGGATTTGAACGACGGACCGAAAGCTGTCACACCGGTGACAGCTAGGGAGTCGGTGCCTAACCCGACGACGTGCGACGGCACGTCGGAGAGGTGAAGGAAAAATTCCTCTCCTGCGCACAACAAATCAAAACCCCGTTCCGATACCGGAACGGGGTTTTATGTTTACTCTGCTGATTCGGTTGTTGCTTCTGGAGTATCTGCAACTTCGGCAACCGGTGCTTCTGCGGGCACTTCTTCTTTCTTGTTGCCTGTTGAGATGTTGACGAACTGCATGCGGCGCATCTGGCGGCGAATTTCGCGCGCTGCTTTCTCGCGAATGTGGTACAGCTTTGAGCGACGGGTCTTTACACGACGGAGCACCTCAATCTTATCAATGGATGGTGCGTACAATGGGAAAATCTTTTCAACACCGTATCCGTCTGCAACACGGCGAACAGTAAAGGTTGCACCTGCAGTTGAACCGCCCTTGCGGCCAATCACAATACCTTCAAATGCTTGAAGGCGGGTTTTGCCGCGCTCTTCCACCTTTACCCATACACGAACGGTATCACCGGCGCGCATTGGAAGTTCTTTGCGCTCCTGCATGTCTACCGGTGAAATTTTTACTGCTGTGTGAACCATAGCTTTATAGGCATCGTACTTTAGCACGTGGCGAGAAAAACGGCAAGATTACCCACGCTAGACCTCGTGCTGTGCCAAAAGGCGTTCCGCATCCACGAAATCGTGCGGCAACGGCGCCTCCACGACCACACGCTCCCCCGACGGCAACATTAGCGCGAGTTTGCAGGCATGCAGTGCGAGGCGAGAAAAGCCGAGCGCAGGGTGCTGTTTTGGTGCATAGAGTCCATCGCACACCACAGGGTGATTGATTGCTTTGAGGTGCACGCGAATTTGGTGCGTACGCCCCGTCTTTGGATGTAATTCAATATAGGAGTGCGCATCACCGCGTGCCAACACTTTGTATTCAGTGATAGCATCGCGCATTGCACCGCGGGCACCGCGCTGTGCCGACCACAAACGCGGATCGGTTCGGCTTTTGCCAATTGGACGATTAATGACGTCGTATTCTTTTTTCACCACACCGTACACAAATGCGCGATATGTTTTTTGCACCTGTCGTTCTTGAAAGAGTGCTTTGAGGTGCACGAATGCGTCTTCGTTTTTTGCAATTACCAAAACACCCGACGTGTCGGCATCCAAACGATGCACAATGCCAGGGCGCTCAACACTCATGCCATTGGAAAGGAGTTGTGGTTCCCCCACCGAAGCACTCTCGGGATAGTGTTGTAGTACCCAATCCACAATTGTTGGATCGTTTGATTTTCCATCAGCATGCACCAAAATACCTGACGGCTTATTGATGAATACCACATCATTATCTTCGTAGAGGATGGGGAGTTGCATATAGAGAGAATGTCCTCCCGGAGGGAATCGAACCCCCATCAAGGGGATAGAAGCCCCTCGTTTTATCCATTAAACTACAGGAGGAATGGCTATGTTCTGTGGGCGCTGAGGGACTTGAACCCCCGACCTTCTCTGTGTAAAAGAGTTGCTCTACCAACTGAGCTAAGCGCCCAACGGAGCTAGTATATCGCACTTTTTATTTTAGTGCACCTGTCTCCTTCCCTCTCCACAACCCGTTATCGTCTGTATGGATCACTGATGACAATGGGATTTTGCAAGTGTTCATTGAATGTTGCCGTGCGTTGTGTGAATGCACCAAGCACCTGTTGAATGTGCGCCTCGTCTACTGTTTGTGCATCAGGCACTGAACGTGTAGATGTTATGACGCGACTACCCACATCATGCACGGTAAAGAACTGTGAGAGCGAGAGTGTAATGAGTCCGGCGCTCACGAGCACGAACAACAACAAAAGGCGTAACCACGCACCCGCATTGGTCTCTGCAACAAAGACTTGTTTCAACCACGACTGTATACGATTGAGTGAAAGTACTGCCATATTATTGTTTCAAAAGTATAGCGAGCGTTGCGCGCAGAGACCATATCGGCACACCATTGTCGTTGGCGCGCGTCGTTTCTAAACCAGCTTGCATCACTGTTGCGTGGTACGGCAAGGTGTCCAACAGTGAGAGTAACTGCGACATTGCACGCCATGTACCCGATGCCGCAACATGCACGATGAGTGTGCCTTCATGCGTCTCAGTGTTTTCGTTTTGTATCTGTACTTGTGCCACTGTGACCGGCGCGCCGATCACTGTTCCAAAACCCTCCAGCTCTTCAATAACAGCGATAACGTCATCGGGTGTCCTGAAATACCGTTGCGCAAACGTATGACTATTTGAAAGTTGCGCCAAGGTGCCTGATGTATCGCGCGCGCGACGCTCCAGCTGTGTCTGTATGAGTAATTCTTCTTGTACAAACATGATGTGATCGTATGAGCGCTGTGTACGCACCATGACAAAAACATAGACGCCCACAAGTACTGTCACAATTGCGATCATGGTGTACAGCACAGTATGCCTGATGGTTAGTTTTTTCTTTGCACTCATATAGCGTTTGGATCAGATAGCTGTGGTTCGCGTGTATCTGTTTCTGAAATTGTTTCTGGTGCTGTTTCTGTATCTGTTGTTGTAGCCTCCTCAATAGGTGCCGTTGCTGGAGGTAGTGTTACATCCACAGGTGCTGCAAGTGCGAGCGCCAAAGAAAAATCAATGTCTTCGCTCTTTGCCAAACTAGATACAGGCACGTCTACCCGCGAGAAAAGTGGCGACTGGCGCAACGCGTTACCAAACGCGATGAGTGATGCACGTGTGTCTGCAGTACCAAGCACTGCCACTGATACCGCATCACCTGACAATGTATAGGTAAACTGACGAATACGTACGCCCTCAGGAATACGCGGCACAATGTCTTCCAAAACCGATGTGGGTGTACGTACTGAGAGTGCTTGCTCTAACAGTGCAGCGCGCTCAGACAAATCGGAGAGCATGTCGCCACGTCCCTGTTTGCGCTGTACATCCACCAACGTTTTTGTTGTTTCCAACTGCGTATCGAATCCTTTTACACCGAACCACGTCACAATAATTGACGGGAGTGCAAACAAAAGTGCCATCACAAGTGCGCATGACATAAACACCAGCGCTACAATCGTAATACGACGACGGCGCTCCCACCTCACGCGCTTATATGTTTGTACAGGAAGCAGATTTACCACACACCTATTGTAGCGCAGAAAAAATAAGGGGAACAACGCGCACTGTGAAGAGCACTGCTGTACTGCGCACCACTATGTGCACTATTCATCTTCGTGTAATGCCAAACCAATAGCAGGTGTGTATCCCAATGATTCTTGTGCTGCTATATCAGGAATATACGCATCGAGCGAAAAGGCATTTTCCCATGCGTTGCCTTTCAATACTGGAATGCGGAGTGTACGTTCAAGATATTCTGGAAGACCTGCAATGTTTGCATTACCTCCCGTCACAATGATACGCACAACCGCCTGTTGCGCATTCGGTGTATTTCGTTTTTCTTTGTGTGTTTGCCAATACACCATGTATCGCTCCACTTCTTTGCTCAGTCGCTGTGCAAATGTCTTGAACGCATCTGACCCTTCCCCCTCATACGACAGTCCTTGCTCATTTTTTATGTGTGTAATGTCATCGTGTGACGCATCGGGGAGTGAGCGCATCAACACATCATCGACTTCATCGCCACCAACAGAGACCGTTGCTGTAAAGCGCACTGCTTGACCCTGCACAATAGCAATACCTGATCGAGCGCGCCCCAGATCAACGACCATAGACACATCGTTCAGTTTTTTCGGTACAACCGCGCGCGCAATGGCCTGTGCCTCTATTTCAAGCGACAAGACTTCAAACCCGGCAGCTGAAAGTAATTCTACATACTCCTCGGCAACTTTTTTTGGATATACAGATACTGACACCATGCGTTGACCACCCGCTGTTGGTACGTCCGGCACAACTTCGTAATCGATAATCGCATCTGACAGTGCGATGGGCACATTCTCTTCTATTTTAAACTTGAGTGCTTCTCGCGTTTCATCGTGCGTCAGGTGTTCAGGTATGTGTGCAGGGAAAATGTATCCTGCTTCCTCCGGCAATGATGCGCGCACATAATGAATTTTATTGACGCGCGCAAACTCCGACAAGATGGCAATCAGTTTTTGTTTATCAATCACGCGCCCCTGCTCCACCACACCACGCGGAATAGCCATAGACGCAAAACGCTTCACGCGTCGTCCGCGCTGTCGCGATTTTGTAAACTCCACACACTTCACCGATTGGTCAGAAATATCCAAGCCCGCAGCAGGAAGTAGCAAGTATGGCAGTGTAGGGAAAATTGAAAGTACTTTTGAGGCAAAACTCATGCACTCATATTACCCCAAGCGCGTACCTTCTGGCATATCAGATTCGGGGATAATGAATGAGAACTGTTTTTCATCTCCTTCGCCCACTGATGCGGCGAACAACATACCATTGCTTTCCAAACCCTTGATGGTGCGCGGTTCAAGATTGCACACAAATGTTGTTTTCTTTCCCACGAGCGACTGCATATCATCAACGTACTCTTTGATACCTGAGATAATCTGGCGGGGTGCACCTTCATTGAAATCAACTTCCAAACGCAAGAGCTTATCTGTTTCAGGCACAACCTCAACGGAAAGAATCTTGCCGATGCGAATGTCTACTTTTTTAAAGTCGTCGTATGAGATGTGTTCCATAATGTTTATTGTTGAAATCTTTTTTTATCTAAAAATCTTTGCAAAATGATAGCTGCTGCTGATGCATCTAGCATATCCCCCGCCCCCATAAAACGCGATGCCTCCTGCGAAGACAGCCACTCCTGCTCAAATACGATAGGTACTGCAACCTGTGTTTCCAATTCTTTTTTGAACTCATGAATGCGTTCCATAAGCGGATTGTCGTTGCCTTGCAAATCAGAGGAGTAGCCGAGCACGATAAGATGCACGTTTTCTTTTTGTACTATTGTCGCAATATCTTCGGTGAGTGTTTTTGTATTTTGTAGAACCGTGTGCGGAAACGCAAGCGTCTCACCTTGATCAGAGAGTGCGACGCCCACTCGCTTGGTGCCATAATCAATACCGAGAATCATGTGCGGTGGGGGTGAGATTCGAACTCACGGTCCCCGTGAAGAGACTCCTGTTTTCAAGACAGGTGCATTAGACCACTCTGCCACCCCACCAATATTGTGCTTTCAACACGTGCACAATACTAACAAAAAGTGTTTTGAGCAACTGGCAGACATGCTACGCTATGTGCATGCAGACACATCTGGCATGGGACACGTCTGAATACGTGTATCAACAACGAAGCACCGATTGGTTTTGGGGGCTTGGTATTTTAGCAGTCGGTGGTGTCGTGCTCTCAATTATTTTTGGCAATTTACTCTTTGGCTTGGTCATTGCCATCGGTGTTGTGGCACTTTCGTTGCACGCATTGCGCCATCCACGTCCTTTGCATTGTGAAATCACCGAACGCGGCGTATTGATTGGCACGACACTCTTTCCGTATGCGACACTACAATCATTTTGGATTCACGAAGACACTGACCCACAACAATTAGTGCTCACATCGCGCAAAATGGCAGTGCCATACATCACGGTGCAATTAGAAACGGTAACTGCAGAAGAGGTGCGTGAAATATTGAAACGATTTTTGCGAGAAGTTGAAGTGCACCGCACATTCTTTGATCTCACCCTCAATCGTTTTGGGTTCTAGAAATCCTCCGCTTTTTCTGCTACAGTAGCGACGCACTTCATGAAGTGCTGGCTCTTGTATTGAATACGATACAAGAGGTCAATCGGGGAACATGTCCGCTCTCGTCGTTCAACGGATAGGACGCAAGCTTGCGGAGCTTGTAATGCAGGTTCGATTCCTGCCGAGAGCACAAAACAAAGGAGCCGGGTGCGTTAGCATTCGGCTCCTTTGAAAAAGAGAAGAGCGACGGTGGTGATACCGTCGCTCGATTATGATTCTGAACTTCATCAGCTCAGATGGATGCCCCGCGCTCGCATCTCCCGCTCTCTGTGGAGCTTGAGCAGCGCACGGAACATCTTGCGCACTTCCGGATCGGGCGTGCGCTGGTGCCGCGCCTTCTGCACGAAGGGATGTGGCAACTCTCCATCGTTGGAGCACCACACCGAGAAGCGCAATGGCTTCCCATGTGCACGCAACTTCTTGAGGAAGTACGGCGAGACCTCATAGAGGTCGCGTCGTGTTCCGTCAGAACACGGCACAGCGTGATGGGTGTTCTCTTCCCCAACCTCACGTCCGATGACTTCAGACGTGATTCCAGATTCCGGGTGCACGAACCACCGTGTGACGTGTACTGCGTTTTGGAACATGACCACCCCCTTGTGGTTGCTACCTACGTGGAACAATCAATCTACTTGAGAGCGTACCACCGCCTATACAAAAATACCAGTCCTCATAGGGCTGGTATTTAGCTTGTTGCTTTTTTGAGGAGAGCCGAGAGGCGTGCCTTCTTGCGTGATGCAGTGTTTTTCTTGATGACACCGCGTTTTGCCGCCTTATCAATTGCCTTGTATGCTTCGGCAAGTTTTGCGCTTGCATCTTTGCCCTTACCATCGGCAACCAAATCGCGCACATCCTTCACCACCGCTTTCATGGCACGGGTACGGCGCAAGTTGAACACGCGCTTACGAGCGCTTGAACGCATTGCTTTCTTTGCATTATCGAGAATTGGCATAACGGAGACAGAATACCAGAACGGGCGGCAACGTCAACCCCTCACCCTATCCTCTGTGCTCTGTTCCCCTTCTCACGCTATACTACATGCATGATTGCACACCTATCAGGAACTGTACTACACCTTGAGCCGGGGTTGGTCATTATTGGCGTTGGTGGTGTCGGCTATGCCGTACACACCGCGCGCGACACTGCCACACAAATGAAACTCAATGCGCCGGTGTCACTATGGACGTACCACGCAGTGCGTGAGAATGCTTCTGAACTCTTTGGCTTTGCTGACCGTGATGAACTCGCACTTTTTGAACTCTTGCTGTCTGTGCCTTCTATCGGCCCGCGCTCTGCGCTCGCCGTGCTCTCATTGGCAACACCTGACATTCTCAAAAAAGCCGTTGCGGAAGAAAATGTGACCTACCTCACCAAAGTATCCGGCATCGGCAAAAAAACCGCCGAGCGCATTGTGCTGACACTTAAAGACAAATTGGGTGAAACAGGTGGCAGTGCACTTGATGGCGATGCTGACGTTATGGAAGTACTTGTATCGTTGGGCTATTCACAAACAGAGGCGCGAAAAGCGGTGCAGAAACTAGATGCAGATGTGATCGGCACATCGGAACGCACCAAAGAAGCACTCAAAATACTCGGCAAAAACTAATACACCGCTATGCTCAACAAAATCTTGCGCGCTATTGAACGTCTTGTACCAAAAAAACTGTATCGCCTTATACAACCGGCGTATCACTGGACACTTGCACTCATATCAGCGCTCGTCTACCGCTTCCCCGCACGTTCACTGAAGGTTGTTGCGGTGACGGGCACGAAAGGAAAATCGTCAGTGACTGAACTCATCAACGCCGTATTGGAAGAAGCGGGATACACCACCGCTGTCTTGGGCACCATTCGTTTTAAAATTGGCGACCATGAAGAACGCAACCTCTACAAAATGACTATTCCGGGTCGCTTCTTTGTGCAGCGTTTTTTGCGCCGCGCAGTATCGGCAGGTTGTCAGTGGGCAGTGATTGAGATGACATCGGAAGGCGCGAAACAGTTTCGTCACAAGTGGATTGATATGGACGCGCTCGTGTTCACTAACCTTGCACCCGAGCACATAGAATCACACGGTTCATTTGAAAAATACAAAGACGCGAAGCTTTCTATTGCGCGAGCGCTCGCGCACTCGCGCAAAGCGGGCACGGTCATCGTTGCCAACGCAGATGACCGAGAGAGTGAGGCGTTCCTCGCAGTTGGTACAACCTACGCACTTCCCTACACGCTTGCGGATGCACACGTACTACGCACGAGCACACACGGCTCATCGTTCACGTACAAAAAAATACCGTTTGAGGTTGCGCTTGCCGGTGAGTTCAACGTGTACAATGCACTCGCCGCTATCACCTTTGGTGAAAGTCAAAATATTCCGCTTGAAACTACCGCGCGCGGTATCGCGCGCGTCAAAAAAATCCGTGGTCGCGCAGAGTTCGTACATGCGGGGCAGAAGTTTGATGTGGTTGTGGATTATGCGCACACGCCCGATTCACTCATGGCACTGTACGGCGCATTTGAAAAAACAACCAACATTTGTGTACTTGGTAACACAGGCGGTGGACGCGACACATGGAAACGCCCGAAAATGGCAGCCATTGCAGAATCACACTGTGAACAGGTCATTCTCACCAACGAAGACCCCTATGATGAAGATCCGCACGCCATTCTTGAACAGATGGCGGAAGGTATCAAAAACAAAAACAAGTTACAGATTATCCTGGACCGCCGTGAAGCACTACACACCGCACTCCAACAAGCGCGTGAACTCTCCGCACGTGGCGAACACGGACAGGTCGCAGTTCTTATTACGGGCAAGGGCACGGATCCGTACATCATGGGCGCACACGGACAAAAAATACCGTGGGACGATGCCACTGTTGTGCGCGAGGAATTAGAGAAACTTGTGCAATAATTATTTGTATGTCTGATTTGGTAAAAGTCGCATTCTTTGTTATCGCAGGTATTTTTTTGGTGTCCTTATTGCAAGATGAAGGTATTCTTGGCAATAACAGTATTCCCGACAGCATTGGGGGACGCTCGGGATACTCATCCTCGCAATCATCACCCGCATCGCAAACGATTACCTCTCCTTCATATTCTCGCTCATACGACACCAATGGTGATGGGTTCGTTGATGCAGATGAGTACCGCCGTGGCGAACTTGACCGCATTGAAAATGAGATTGCAGAATTGGAACACGCAATCGCACAAATAGAAGCTGAACAGAACCGCTCTCCCTACTACGACATCATCACTCTTGAACACGGCAACACACGTACCTCCGACCCACAGCGCGAATATGTCGTCATTCGTTCACGTGCACAAAACAACACACCTATTTTCATAACAGGCTGGCGACTAGAAAGTGCGGTGTCGGGTAATCGCGCTACACTCCCTGCAGGTGCACAGGTATTGGAATCACCACGCCAGCGTCGTTCAAATAAAAATGTTTTTCTACTTCCCGGAGAACGCGCCATTGTTGCCAGCGAATATCCCGACGGCATCAATACTAGTTTTTTGACCAACATGTGCACGGGCTATTTGTCCTCAACGTATACAGTGCACCCAGGATTAGGTTACAGTTGCCCCACACTCAAAAATGAGCCGTTGGCACTGCGCACCTTTACTGCTGATTTCTTTGAGGACGATGATGATTTTGACGCGTGTTGGCATGAAATTGAGCGTGTGCCAATGTGTCGTGAGTACGATCCAAATTTAAATACGCGTATTGATGAGCTTGAAGAGTGTGCTGATTTTATTGATGAATATGCAACGTACAGCGGGTGTGTGGATTTGCACAAAACAGATCCTAATTTCTTTGGTGATGAGTGGCGACTTTTCTTAGATCGTCGCAACATGTGGCGCGATGAACGGGAAGCAATTATTCTCCGTGATAATAATGGGTTACTCGTGGATGTGTTGGAGTACCGATAACACTACGTGCGACTACGCGCATGAAATAACACAATCCCTGCACTCACTGATACATTGAGTGATTCTTTTTTTCCATGCATAGGGATTTCGATGACGGCATCGCACGCATCGAGTATGTCGCGCGACAATCCTTTCGTCTCTTCTCCAAATACAAATGCGGTGGGTACATCTGTAACAACGTCGGTATACGTTTGTGCGCGATCATCTTGTTCAACTGCCACCACATGCACGCCGTCTTTTTTGAGTTGTGTGATACATGCCAGCGTACTTTCATAATGTTCCCATGGTGTTGTGTGTTCAGTGCCCAGTGCAACTTTTGCCATATCTTTGCGGACACGACCAAAACGGTCCAATGGTGTGGGCGTTACACCGCAGAGGTAGAGTGTTGCAACACCCGCACCATCACAGGTACGAAATAGAGAACCGACATTATGCACACTTCGTACATTGTCTAGGATAACGGAAAGCATGTATCACGTTGTCCGCCCAGTTGGAATCGAACCAACGACCCTCTGCTTAAAAGGCAGGTGCTCTACCAGGCTGAGCTATGGGCGGATATTGAAAATAAGAAACAACACCGTGTATCCTACAATAAAAATGGCTTAGTGACAATGTTTCTATAACCCTAATACAAACTGCTCCAGTGCAATGTCCAACGAAGGACCTTGCGCACGAGAATCGTGGTACATCGTCACAAGTTGCCGTGCGTATGTAGACAATTCTGCTTCACTAAAATGCGGTAGTGCGCTTTTTGCTTTTGAAATAGTAAATGGTTTGATGTCTGCCGTGTCACCACGAAGCACAAGCAGGAGTGTTTTTATCTGCCACCACACAATGCCGTGTATTTCTTCTGCAGGTGTTCCCTCGCGGAGTACGCGTTGCAAAATAACCCATGCTTGTTTTTTGTCACGCCGCGCAATGGCATCAGTGAGTGCAAATACATTTATAGTTTTTGGTTTTTCTTTTGTAACGTCGTATTCAGAAAATGCATGTGCATGTTTTTTCAGCGTCTTTTTTATATCTGCAGTGAGCGCATGTTCAATGACAATAAAAATGTGCTCGGATGCGGCGATGTCTTTGGCGCGCGCGCTCGCAAGCGCGCGCGCCTCTTCTGTATCCAATATTCCCTGCAATACCACGATATGCTTCTCTTCAAATAATCCTGTACCCTCTATCAAATCGGGTAAACGCAGAATATCTGCACTATCACTCATGCGAAATACTTCTGCATTCGGACGCTTTTTAGCAAGTGCCGCAAGCATCGCATTCGTCTCGCGATATATTTTGTCTCTATCAGTTCCCGTAAAAACGTACAGCATATCTATTTGAGTTTCTTGAGCTCACCCCACCGTCGCCCTGTGGATGCCTCCACCACAATCGGCACATCATGGCGCATCTCATCAGGTAACGCTTTCTCCATAATACTGCGCAACACAGGCGTCACCTGCTCCACCATGTCTTCAGCAATTTCATAAATCAACTCGTCGTGAATCTGCAACACCAAACGCACCCGCTCAGACAATCCCTTTTCAACAATATATTTTTCTGCTTCCACCATCGCAATCTTAATAATGTCGGCAGAGGTACCTTGCAACGGCGCATTGATTGCTTGTCGTTCTGCTTCTGCGCGAATATATGGCAACGATGATGTGATGCCCGGTAGATATCGACGACGACCAAACAGCGTTTCTACATACCCACGTGCACGAACTTGTTTTTTGGTATCGGCAATGTACCGTGCAATGCCTGTGTACGTGCGCTCAAATTCAGCCAAATACTTTTGTGCGTCAGCGCGAGGCATTTCCGCCGTTGCCGCAAGTGCGTTAGCACCCATACCATAAATAATCCCGAAGTTAATGACTTTTGCAGTACGGCGCATATCCGCTGTTACCTCTTCCGGCGTAACGTCAAAAATTTCTGATGCCACCGAGGTGTGAATGTCGCCACCCGCACGAAATGTTTCCACAAAGCGCTCATCACCCGACACGATAGCCGCTAGGCGCAATTCAATTTGTGAGTAATCCATCGCTACAAGTGCGAATCCTTTTTCCGCAACAAAGCCACCGCGCACCGCGCGACCCAAGTCGGTGCGAATAGGAATATTTTGCACATTGGGATTCTGTGATGACAATCGTCCTGTGGTCGTACCCGTTTGTACAAATGTTGCGTGCAATCGGCCGTCCTGCCCCACCTGCTTCGGTAGCGTATCAATGTAGGTGGACAATAATTTTTGTAGTTCACGATATGCAAGTATTTCGTGCACAATTGGATGCTCGTCAGCAAGCTTTTGCAATTCTGATTCACGCGTTGAGCGTTGCCCTGTGGATGTTTTTTTGCCACCCTTCAATCCCAACTTCTCAAATAACACCTCGCCGAGCTGTTTTGGCGAATTGATGTTGAATTCGCCACCGGCACGTTTCCATATCTTTTTCTCCAACACCGAGAGCTCGCGGTGATAATCAACCGACAAGGTTTTGAGATATGCGGTATCAAGCGCAACGCCTGTTTCTTTCATTTTTGCCAGTAGTGGTATGAGGGGTTTTTCTATGTGCTCAAATACGTCCACAAGATTTTCTTCCTTGATGCGTGCGAGCGCCTTGGCGCGAGCATCCACCAGAGAACGCGCTTTCGTATACGAGAGAATATCTTGTTCAGACGGTGTAGTAAGTTCAGAGTTGAGAATCCACACCGCTACCTTTGTTTCCTCTAATTCTGCACCTGAGAGCGTGTCCTCGGGCGTGTCAGCGTCAGCAAACAGTGTTTCGGCAACCTTAAATTGTGTTCGTGCACGCGCCGCAAGCGAGCGAAAACCGAGCGTATCAAACAATGCAAGCATTTTCTGCACGGGTACTGCATCGCGCCATGCAATGTCTGGAATCACAAAATCAATTGGTGCGTCGCGACGAATAGTGCCGAGCATTTTTGAAAACTCTGCATCCTCCTTCCCCTCCTTCAAGAGACCGATGATGCGTTTTGTGATGCCTGCTTTTTCAAATGCACCTTCATCTTTTGCAAGTTTTTTATACATCTGCTCAATACTGCCGAAGGTGGTGATGAGTAGTGTGGCTGTTTTCTCTCCAATGCCCGCAATGCCAGGAATGTTGTCGGATGGATCACCGCGCAATCCTTTGTAGTCGGGCAAAAAGTCCGCATCAAAACCAAAACGCGTGCGCACATCATCTTCGTCATACAGCACAGTATCTTGAATACCTTTGCGTAGGGTAAATACTTTCACGCGATTATTTTCCACCAACTGCAGTGTGTCGGTGTCGCCCGATGCAATGACGACCTCTACCTCTTTGTTGTGTTTTGTTTTCTCTACAATAGTGCCGATGATATCGTCTGCTTCAAATCCTTCTTTTTGATATATAGGGATGGCAAATGCAGACATAATTTCACGACTACGCTCTATTTGTGCAACGAGCGCATCATCTGTTTTTGCTCTGCCCGCTTTGTATGCATCAAATGCGTCGTGGCGATAGGTGGGTTTTGGCAAATCGTATGCCGCAACAATGTAATCGGGCTTCAAATCACCAATAAACTTCAAAAGCATTGCCGACAGACCATAGAGCGCGCCTGTTGGCTCGCCCGTTGCAGACGTGAAATCAGGCAGTGCGTGATAGGCGCGGTGAATAATAGCGTGCGCATCCAATACCACGAGACGTTTTTTGTTCTTTGTTGGACTCATACGCACTGTAGGTTGTCTGGTAGTGTTATGGTGCGTTCAGTGTCTCCTGTGACCGCAAATGACAATGTGATGGTGTCATCGGGTAATGCATCACGCACCTGTTCTGGCCACTCAATGATAATGAGTGTGTTGGGTGTTGCACACGTTTCTTGCCAGCGTAGTGGCGCTAATTCTTGCCCACTAGCAAGACGGTACGCATCAATGTGCACGAGTGTTGTAAAGCGTGTATCAGTAGTTGCGTAGTTTTTTTGAATGACAAACGTCGGACTCGTGACGTGCTCGGTAACACCGAGGTGCTCAGCAAGTAGTTTTGTAAACGCGGTTTTGCCTGCGCCCAAATCTCCCGAAAGCCCAAGGACGGTGGCATGATCGTTGTATGCCGGCACGCACTGTACTACTCGCAGTGCGCATGCGCCGAGTTCTTCAAGTGAGTTGCACCGTATCTCTTGCATAGCATCATTGTACCACCGTACTGAAGGCGCCGCGGCGACACGTCGCCACGGCGCCCCTACACCCTTTTTGCCCACATACGTCGCTGTATTTCCCATTTCCGACACGCTACACTACAGATATGATTCACTTTGATGCAGAGCGCGAGGAAAAACAGCTCCTAAAATATAAACAACTCCGTGAACAAGAAGAGGAGGAGTCCATGCAAATGCTTTCCAACAAGTATGGCATTCCCTACGTTGATCTCACTATCACCGCAATTGCACCTGACGCACTCATCACCATAAAAGAGGAGGACGCGCGCGCAGGTAAGCTTGCCGCATTCGGTAGACAAAACAAAAAGGTACTTGTCGCCGTGCACGCTCCTGAGAGAGATGAGACACGCGCAGCATTGAAAAAAATGAGTGAGGCTGGATTTGACCCTATACTGCACCTTGCATCCACCAAAAGTTTGGAGTTTGCGTGGGAGCGTTACACTGACCTGTCATACACAAGTGGTAGCACAAAAGGTTTGCTTGACGCAGGAAGCGAGGACATATCCGCCCTCGTAGAAAATGTCCGCACGCTGGAAGATGTGCAAAAAGCAATTGAAGATACACTTTCTTTGAATCGTGCACGACAAACATCACGTATTGTGGAAGTTATGTTGGGATGTGGTCTGGCAACAAAATCATCCGACATCCACATTGAACCAGAAGAAACCGATGTGCGCGTACGCATGCGTTTAGACGGTGTGCTTCAGGATGTGGCGCATCTGAAAGCAGATACGTACCGTTTGGTGCTCTCGCGCATCAAACTGCTCTCAGGTCTCAAACTCAACGTTGCCAATGAAGCACAGGATGGACGCTTCTCTATCCACTTTAAAGAGGCAGATATTGAAATCCGTACCTCTATCCTACCGGGCAACTATGGTGAATCAATCGTAATGCGTATTCTCAACCCCGCATCCATCCAGGTAGATATCACATCGCTTGGTATGAATGAGGGCCTCTTTACTGTCGTGCAACGTGCCATTGGCAAACCAACGGGTATGATTCTCACCACTGGTCCAACTGGTTCGGGTAAAACAACGACACTGTACGCATTCTTGAGATCAGTGCACACACCTGATGTGAAAATCATCACCATTGAAGACCCTGTTGAATATCACCTCAAGGGTATTGTGCAAACACAGGTGGATTCTGAAAAAAATTATACGTTTGCATCAGGATTGCGCGCATCGCTCCGTCAAGACCCTGACATCATTATGGTGGGTGAAATTCGTGACAAAGAAACCGCCGAGATTGCCGTGCACGCCGCACTCACAGGACACTTGGTATTCTCCACCCTGCACACCAACTCTGCATCAGGAGCATTTACGCGCCTCATTGATATCGGCATTAATCCGCGCATTCTCGGCTCTGCGCTCGCACTGGCGCTCGCACAACGCCTCGTACGTACACTCTGCCAAGAGTGCAAGCAGGAGGTGGTGCTGGAAGGAGAAGAGCGCACCATTATTGAACGTGTGCTGGAAACTGTGTTTGATAAAAACAGCATTGCGAATGTGCAAAAAGAAAAAGTGTGGCATGCAAAAGAAGGTGGTTGTGATGCATGTAATCATATTGGCTACAAAGGACGTATTGGTATTCACGAAGGCATTATTATGGACTCTGCAATGGAGCACGTTGTAGAAACAGCACCGTCAGAACGCGACATCAAGAAAGCGGCGCTTCCACAGGGTATTCTTACTCTCTCACAAGATGCGGTGATAAAAGTGTTGCAAGGCAAAACGACCATTGAAGAGGTCTCTCGCGTGGTTGATCTCAGCGAACTCTAATTTAAATCATGCATTTTGAACTACCAAAAAACACTGAATCGTACCCTGATGAATTAGATGCTAAGCGTTTACGCACATGGCTGGAAACAGTCCCGCCTGAAATTAGACGATTAGAATATGATTTTTATAAAGCAAGGCGACATTTTTTACACGCCAGAAAAAATGATTTTGAAAATAAACAGCGGGTGGGTAAATTTACTCGGTATCCTGCCTTCACAAAAGAGCAACAGGATGATGATTGGGAAATGTTTCAAGAAAGTTTTTTAAGGGGCGGTGAACGCAAAGAACGATTTTCAGAAATTATAAAAATGGTTAAAAAAGATTTACCTGAACTTCTTCTCAGTATTCCATCTGAAGTAAAGGAGAAAATACAACTTATTGCCCTTACTGGTTCGTCCATAGTCGGACCGAGAAAATCTGGACAATTTTTATCTGATTTTGATATAAATTTCTTAATCAAGAATGCTGGGGCCGAAGAAAACTTTGAAGTCTTCCCGCCAGTTAAGGAATCTGGTGTACCCTACCATTTACGTGGTACTGGATACGCAGATGAATCACGCGGTAAAGATTATAATATTCATTGGCTACTACTCCCCTATTTTCCAATTGAGTCATCTATCCCAAAAGAAGAGTTGAAAACAATTACTCAAAATTTAGTTGGCTCTACACTTCAAAGATTAGATGATATTCGTTTATTTATTACCAATATGGAGAAAAACCTAGAGTCAAAAAGAGAGTCGCGCATAATCTCATAAAATAATTAGGACATGAAAAAGAAAAAGGTAATTGTTCTCGTAGGTGGTCCCTCATCAGAGCATGCGGTCTCTTTAAAAACAGGTGGAAAAATCTTTGAGTATTTAGATAAGAAAAAATATAGCGCATCTTTGGTGTGTGTAGAAAAAAATGGCACGTGGCGTTTTAGTGCGCGTACACGACCAATTTCGTTGGTTGCTGCAATGCAGCGATTACTGAAGATGCGACCTGATATCGTGTTCATTGCGATGCATGGAGCATTCGGAGAAGATGGCCGCATTCAAGCACTCCTTACACTACTTAACATTCCCTACACAGGATCGGGCGTTGTGGCTTCTGCAACAGCAATGGACAAGGTGCTGTCTAATTATGTATATGAACATCATGGTATTCCCGTCCCAACATATACAGTGGTAACCAAAAATCAATTCCCTACCGTCAGCACATTCCCCGTCGTCGTAAAACCAGTATGTGGTGGTTCAAGTATTGGTATTTCTGTTGCAAAAAATACTGCGGAGTTACGTGCCTCGCTTACTCACGCCTTTAAAGAAAGTGATCGTGTGCTTGTGCAAACACGTATCACAGGACGTGAGATCACTTGTGGCGTATTGGAAGATGCTAAAGGCGCTCCTTTTGCTCTTCCGCCAACCGAAATTATTCCACAATCGTCTCATTTTTTTGATTATACGGCGAAATATATACCTGGCCGTACTGTTGAAATTACTCCCGCAAAACTTTCAAAAGTATTAACGAAAAAAATTCAGAACTTGGCACAAATCGCACATAGCGCACTCGGTTGCAGTGGTATGTCGCGCTCTGATTTTATTCTAAAAGGATCAACATTTTACATTCTTGAAACAAATACTATTCCCGGAATGACGGAAACGAGCTTATTACCACAAGCGGCACACGCTGCCGGTATTAGTTTTCCAAAAATGCTTGATGGTATTATCAACGCTGGTTTGCGTACTCGTATACTCTAGAACACACATTTGCCAGAACACAAAACCCCCGCTCCAGTGTGAAGCGGGGGTTTCAAAGTTCTGAAAAAACCGTAAAATTGGGAATAGTTGCAAAAGAAGAGAGGTCTCTAAGTAAGTCCATGAGGTTTGTTAAGGATACTGTTCGTTGCCTCGACATAATCGGGACAACCAATAGGTCCTCACCTACCTTATGCGTGAGGACCACGACGCTTACTTAGAGGCCTCTCGCCTCCGTGTGTTTCTATTTTTCCAAAAATAAATCAGGCGGGGGTGCTTTTGCGCCTCTGCCTGTGTGTGTGCGATATTCTCAAAGAGCGTACATATCCTAGCACGACCATTTGAATATGTCAAGTACCCCCCAACACGAGTCCTCTGATGCATTTTTGGATGCTTCTTTGCGCCCTGCCCTCTGGGATGAGTATGTGGGACAACCACAAACGAAAGAAAATCTCCGAATTCTCCTTGCAGCCGCACAACAGCGCGGTCACGCACCTGAACACATTCTTTTTTACGGCCCTGCAGGTCTTGGAAAAACAACACTTGCGCATCTCATTGCACGAGAACTTGGTGGCGCTATCAAAATTACATCGGGACCTGCCATTGAACGTGTTGGTGATCTTGCTTCAATACTTACCAACCTTAGTCACGGCGACATTTTATTTATTGATGAGATTCATCGTCTCAATCATGCCATTGAAGAGGTGCTCTACCCTGCTATGGAGTCGGGGCGTTTAGACATCATCATCGGTAAAGGACCGTCTGCACGCACCGTGCAATTAGAACTGCCTCCTTTCACTCTTGTCGCCGCTACCACACGCATGGCAATGCTCTCATCACCACTGCGCTCTCGTTTTTCTGGTGGTACATTCCGTTTGGAGTTTTATTCTGAAGATGAAATTTTCGGCATACTCAAACGTTCAGCGGCATTACTCGGTGTGTCTGCTGATGATGATGCGCTGTATGAAATTGCAAAACGAAGCCGTGCAACACCCCGCACCGCAAACTATCTTTTGAAACGCGTGCGTGATTACGCGCAGGTGCACGAACACGATGTTACGCTCCCTGTTGCACTCAAAGCACTGACGTTGCTCGGCATTGATGAACGCGGACTCACACCAACCGACACAAAGCTACTTGCCACTATCGCCGATACATTTGGTGGAGGTCCTGTTGGTCTCTCCACGCTTGCTGCAGCGCTTTCAGAAGAAAGCGCCACCATTGAAGAAGTGTACGAACCCTATCTCATGCAATTAGGATTCATTGAACGCACGCCTCGCGGTCGCACCATCACACAGCGCGGACGAGCGCACATCAACGGACAGGAGACGAATGAATTATTTTAGTACTATCAAAAACCACCACCCCACGGTGGTTTTTGGGCTTTGGTATACTACAAAGACATGTCGGGACACAATAAATGGTCACAAATAAAGGAGAAAAAAGGTGCCGCGGATGCAAAACGGAGTGCGCTGTTCACCAAGCTCGTCAAACTTATCAAGACGGAGGCAAAAATAATGCACGGTGATCTCAATGCACCGACACTAAAAGCCGCCATTGAAAAAGCGCGTGCCGCTAACATGCCGAAAGAAAACATTGAGCGCGCCATCTCCTCTGCAGAAACAACTGCAGATGAAAAAGTAACATACGAAGCATACGGACCAGGTGGTTGTGCATTGATTATTGAAGGATTGACGGACTCGCGAAACAGAACGTCGCAAGAAATCAAACACTTACTCTCAAAAAATGGCTACGCACTCGCTGCTCCGGGTTCTGCAACATGGGCTTTTACAAAATCACCCGATGGAGAGTGGGTGGCGACCACAACGGTACCATTGAGCAGCGACGACGGAGAGAAACTATCAGACCTGCTCTCGCTACTTGAAGAACACGAAGATATACAGAGTGTATACACTAACGCAGTATAGGTATGCGTGTACTTGGTTTAGATCCTGGATATGGACGACTTGGTGTAGCAATACTGGAAGGTAATCGCCAACAGCAGACACTACTCTTTTCTGGTTGTTTTGAAACAGATCAGCACGATACTTTTGAGGTGCGTTTGCATGAAGTGGTGCAGTACGTGCGACAATTGGTGCACACACATGCGCCTGAGTGTATAGCACTGGAAACACTTTTTTTCAGTAAAAACCAGAAAACCGCGATGCATGTTGCCGAAACACGCGGTGCCCTCTTGGTGGTTGCAGGTGATACAGGACTTCCGGTACGCCAGTTTGCGCCACAAGAGGTAAAAGTTGCCGTCGCCGGCAATGGTCGTGGGAGCAAAGACGATGTCGCCTCTATGCTCAACCGCCTACTGACCATTCCTAAGAAAAAAATGTTGGACGATGAATATGATGCGATTGCCGTGGCCCTCACCTGTCTTGTCAGTTGGCCATAATAGTGGTTTGTCCACAGAAGTACCTTGCACACCCTTGACGGTTTCGGTGTATTTGTTACAACAGAGTGCGTTCTGCACACCTTTAGACGTTTGTGCAAACATATTTTTTAATCAATAACTATACACCTATGGTTGCCGACATATTTGAACCATTTGTATTAGAAGAAGATGAGGACTTGCTTCCTGGCGCACACCCCGCATTAGATGATGAAGGAGATGAGGAGGGTGGCGACGATAGCGAGCTAGGCGAAGACGGAGAATACGACATACAAGAAGATGGTGATGATGATGACGAGGATTACAGCTAACACAAAAACGCCCCACATTGGGGCGTTTTTTATTATTCACCTTTCTTCTTAAAACGTAGAATTATTTTTAGGAATTTCTTTTTTCCTACTTTTAGGATGATTGGTTTGGATACGACCATCTTGGCATCATGTATCTTTTCTCCTGTCTCCGCGTTTTTTAGTCCCCCACCCTCAACCAAGCGTCGTATTTCTGATTTAGACGGCGCCATACCTTCACGAATAAGGATGTCTTCTAGTGTTGTGCCTTCATTTGCGTTTGCTTCCTGTACCTCTGTCGGCAGTTCTTTGTGAGACACTACCCGCACAAACTCTTCTTCCGCTATGACAGCTTCTTTTTCTGAGTGGTATAGCGTTACAATCTCGCGTGCCAAACGCATTTTTGCTTCACGTGGCGGTAGTGCTAGTGCTGTAGACACTTCGGATTTTGGCACGCGCGTACACAATTCAAAGTAATGCGCAATAAGTTCATCTGCAATACGCATGACACCTGCATACATATCCTCTGGTGTGTCCGTCACGTTGATAGTATTACCCAACGTCTTGCTCATTTTTTTACCATCAGTACCGAGCAACAGCGGCATCATGAGAATATCCTGTGGCGCTTGTTTGTAGTGTTCTTGTAGCGTACGTCCCGCAAGCAAGTTGAAGCGCTGGTCAGTGCCTCCTAGTTCAATGTCGGCCTTTACCGCAACGGAATCATATCCCTGCATCAGTGGATAGAGCACTTCTCGCAATGAAACGCGCGATCCGGCAGTGAGGCGGCGCTTAATGTTATCGCGCGCGATGAAGTCGGCAACAGAAAACTGGTCTGCCTGCGTGCTCAATTCTTCAAATGAAAGTTTTTTGAGCCACTTTGAGTTGTGGTGTACCTCTGCCTTTTTGAGATTGATAAGTGTACCGATTTGTTTGAGGTACGTTTTTTCATTGCGTGCGATTTCTTCTTTAGAAAGTAGTGGTCGCTCTGAATCCTTATCTGATGTGTCACCTACCTGTCCTGTTGCATCACCAATCACCAACACCGCGGTGTGTCCCAACGCTTGAAAATCACGCAGTTTCAGCAACAACACCGCGTGTCCAATATGCAAATGTGTACCTGTGGGATCGATACCGAGCTTTACACGTAATTTCTTGCCCGAGTGTACTTGAGAAAGCAGGTGTTCCTTTGAAATAAGTTCCTGTGTGCCACGCAATATCAACTCCTCTGCCTCTGATTGCGTCCATTTCTTTTTTTCTGTACTCACCATACGTGCCAGTGTAGCATATAGACACCGTTTTTAGGTGTGCTATTTTGCTATACTCAAAAGCATATATCACTATGAAAAAATCAAGAAAACATCCACATCCACATCACACCATCGCTCTGCTTGCCACAGGTGTTATGGCCATTGTTGCAGGAGGTATCCTCTTATGGGCAGGGTCACTTCGTTTGCCAGATTTTGACATCATGGCAGACCGTGTTGTGCGACAGTCAACAAAAATCTATGACCGTACAGGAGAAGTACTACTCTATGACCTCCATGAAGATGTGCGCCGTACTGTTCTTCCGTTTGAAAATATTTCCCAATATATCAAAGACGCTACGGTCTCTATTGAAGATGCCCGTTTTTATGAACACAACGGTATTCGCCCTCTCTCGTTTATTCGCGCCGTTTTTGCAAACTTACTTTCATTTAGTTACTCACAAGGTGGTTCTACCATCACACAACAGGTTGTAAAAAATGCACTACTCACAAAAGAAAAGCTTATTTCAAGAAAAATAAAAGAGTGGGTGTTGGCGGTAAAATTGGAACAAACTCTTTCAAAAGATGAAATTCTTGCACTCTACCTCAACGAAAGTCCATACGGTGGCAATATGTATGGCGTACAGGAAGCAACACATCTTTTTTTCGGGAAAGACGCATCTGACGTTACCCTTGCAGAAGCAGCGTACATTGCTGCAATTCCGCAGGCACCGACGTTTTATTCTCCGTACGGAAATAACACCGATCGTTTAGATGAACGTAAAAATCTTGTGCTAGAACAAATGTATGAAAACAACTACATTACAAAAGAAGAAATGGAAACAGCACAAGCAGAAGTTGTTACATTCAACGAAAGACCGGAAAAAGGTATTTTAGCCCCCCATTTTGTATTTTACGTGCGGGAGTATTTACAACAAAAATATGGTACAGATACTCTTGAGACAGCTGGTTTAAAAGTTATTACATCTCTTGACTACGACATACAACAAAAGGCCGAAGATATTGTGCACGAGGGTGCTATGGAAAATGCAGAAAAATTCAAGGCCGAGAATATGGGGTTAGTTGCTGTTGACCCAAAAACAGGCGAGATATTGGCAATGGTGGGCTCTCGAGATTATTTTGATGAAGAAATTGATGGACAGGTAAACATTGCCACCGCAAAACGACAGCCGGGATCCTCATTCAAACCATTTGTGTATGCAACTGCGTTCATGAAAGGACTGACGCCTGAGACTGTTGTCTTTGATCTCCCTACACAATTTTCAACTGCATGTCAGCCCTCTGACAAAAAAACACAATCACCGTGCTACTACCCTGAAAACTACGATGGACAGTTTCGTGGTCCAATGACTCTACGTAGTGCTCTTGCACAATCCATCAATATTCCTGCTGTCAAAGCACTTTATATTGCTGGTATAAGTGATTCTATTCGCACTGCACGTAATATGGGAATCAGTACACTTGCTGATGCAGCGCGATACGGTCTCACATTAGTGCTTGGTGGTGGTGAAGTAACACTTTTGGAAATTACTTCTGCGTATGGTGTGTTCGCTAATGATGGTTTACGTAATCCTGCAACACCTATTGTACGTATTGAAAAACCTGATGGTACTATTTTAGAGGAATCAACACCAACTCAAACACGCGTCCTTGATGAAAATGTTGCACGACAAATTTCAGATGTACTCTCCGATAACGTTGCACGAACACCATCATATGGTGCAAACTCCGCACTCTATTTTGCTAATCGCGACGTAGCAGCAAAAACAGGTACTACCAATGATTATCGCGACGTATGGATTGTGGGCTACACACCAAACCTAGCTGTTGGTATGTGGGCAGGTAACAACGATAATACTCCTATTGATAAGTCGGTTGCTGGTTTTGTAATTGCTCCTGTGTGGAGACGTTTTATGGATGCAACACTTCCTAACCGCCCTACTGAATACTTCATTAATCCATCACAAGAATCTGTATCAAAACCTGTACTTGCGGGTATTTGGCAAGGTGGTGAAGTTGTGCGAACAAACAATACTTCAACAACAGTACGACAAAACGTACATGATATTTTACATTGGATATCTCGTGCTGATGTACGTGGGTCTGCCCCCACTAATCCAAATAGTGATCCTCAATATAAATATTGGGAATATCCTGTGCAGGTATGGGCTGTTGCAAACGGCCACACATCAGGTGGCACTATTACAGTCGCCATTCCTCTAAAAGAAACAGTTGATGGTGAAGTTGAAGATGAGATTAAAACTACATCTACTATTATTAGAGTAAGTGGTTTGAGAAGTCGTTATGATGACGATGACACTCTTTCATTCACTATACGTGCCCTTGATGATGATTTTGAATATGCTGAAATAAAACTCAATAACACCATCTTGAAAAATAAAACAGGAACTGGACGTATTTCTATTCCTCTTGAAACCCTTACCACACTTCCTGAAGTAAACACTCTTACTGTTACTGCATATACAGAGGATGGACGAACACAAATACTTTCTTCTCAATTTTCTATTCGCTAGTTATTGAATATCACGAATAGTGGACTTTCCTAATTCTTGCGTTAATTGTTGTAATATTGTGTTTTTCTTCATAAACACAATATTTTTAAACATACTATCAAACGTGCAGTATGCGATTGGTCCTATAATACGAATATCACTCTCTGAAATGGTTTTATTAGTTTCTTGAGAAATAATTTTTGATAGTTTTTTACGCACCACCATATCTGGTGGTGTAAATCGTATATATTTTGAAAGAAAATCTCCTATATTGTACATATCTCTTATCTATTCATTGGCATCACAATATACAAAAATGATTTATCTCCTATTGGTTGAATACATGTTGGTTTTCCTACACCTGCACACTGTATAACAACACTATCTGATGTAATTGTCTGCACACCATCCAAAATATAGGCGTAATTAAAATTCATTTCAATATCTTCTCCTTCTATAGCAGCATCCAACTCTATAACACTCTCTCCTGTTTCTGAATTTACTGTTTTTACACTGCACTGCTTTTTCTTTTTATCTACTGAAAATGAAAGTTTATTAAATTGATCAGAAAATACTCGTACATGTTTTAGTGCATCAATACAATCTTGTTTTAAGAGTGTAATAGTTGTCACAAATTCTTTTGGAATAATTTGTTTATAATCAGGAAATACCCCATCCACAGCACGGGAGGTAATATATATATTTCCCATTACAAACCCTATTTGGTGTACATCTCCAGTTACTTCTACATCACCTTTAAAAGTATCTAGATGACGTATCATTTCTGAAACATTTTTTAAGGGAATAAGTAATGTTTCAAAATCATATAATGTTCCAATTTTTACTTTCTTTTCTGCAAGTCGAAATGAGTCTGTTGCAACAGTAACGAGATACCCATCTTGATGATAGAGGTACACTGAACTCAACTCTGGTTTAATACTTCCAATAGAAGCACTCCACCACACACTTTTTAAACTCTCTGAAAGTGCTGTTGAAGAAATTGAAAATAGTTTTTTATCTGACAGTTTAGGGAGTGATGGAAAATCTTCTGAAGAAAATATAGAAACTGACGTCTCACTTTTAGGTGTAGTAATAATAATTTTTGAATCATTTTGCGAAACGGTGAGTGGTCCTGAAAATGAAAGTGTGGATAACATTTGATTAAAAGTATCTGCAGGAACTGCAACGACACCGGACTCAACAACATCTGCCGGAATAGTAACTTCTATACCAATATCAAGATTTGTTGCACGAACCACTACTGACTTCCCTTCCGCAGTAAGTAGCACACAACGTAATACAGGAAGTGACAGGTTACGTCCTGTAACTCGTTCAACACTGTTGATTGCAGTGTGTAGTTGTTCTTTCTGAACAGTGAATTTCATATATATAAATAAATTTATTATTACTATTAGTGCAGTGGATGAGTGTATAAGTTGATTTTATAGTGTTCTGTAAGCTCTTTTTAGAATGATGGAAGTGTATAACATTCGTATGAAGAGAATATAAAATTGTGTATTTTTAGATTCTTTTCTTATAATCTTGATTTATATACATTTCATACACAGATACTTATATTTTTATACAACTGTTATACACATACTTATTACTATAGTAATGCACGTACTTGAGTTAATTCTTGTTCTAATTGATGATCATTTTTTAAATCCTCTTTTATTTTTTCGTATGAGTGAATAACTGTTGTGTGATCACGACCACCAAGTTTTTGACCAATTGTTGGATAAGGTAATGCAAAATCTTCTCTAAGGATGTACATAATAACCTGTCGTGGCTTCACTACCTCTTTTTTACGACTCTTTTTATAGATATTTTCTTCATCTAAGTTATAAAAATCAGCAACAATCTTAACAACATCTTTTACTGAAACCATTTTTTTAGGTTTGATGCTGTTTTTTATAATATCCCGCACCTCATTAAGATTAAGATCACGTTTTTTAAGTTGGATTTGGCACAAAATAGAATTTAATGCACCTTCAATTTCACGAATATTACCTTCAATACTATTTGCTATATATGAAAGTATTTCCTCTGAGAGTACTACATTATTCTCATTTGTTTTTGATTTGACGATTGCGAGTCGTGATTCAAAGTCAGGAGGAGGAATATCCACCGTCATACCAGCGTTAAAACGCGATTTTAGGCGATCTGCTAAGCTTTGGATGTAATTTGGATGTCTATCTGATGAAAAGATAATTTGTCCATTTCTATCAAAAATTTCATTAAAAAGATGAAACAACTCTTCTTGTGTTTTTTCTTTATTAGAAAGGAACTGTACATCATCCATAATGAGTACATCATATTTTCGATAACGTTCTTTAAAATTATTAACTGCATTCGTTTGAATAGAATTCACAAGATCTTGAGCAAACCGTTCTGATGTAACATAAAAAACCTTTTTATCAGGAAACTTCTTTTTTACTTCATTACCAATTGCTTGGATAAGGTGTGTTTTTCCATGCCCTGTTTGTCCATACACAAAGAATGGATTATAACGTGCACCCGGACGCTCTAAAATCGCTTGTGCTGCTGCGTACGCCAGCTCATTAAATGAACCAACCACAAAAGAATCAAACGTATACCGAGGGTTCAAATTATCGCTTTTATTGATATATAAATCACGAAGTGGTAGTTCTTCCCCACCATCGTGTTGATGAGTTGATTGATATGAAAGGATTTTTGTATCAGAAGGCGGTTTTGTAGAAATCATGTATTCAACCGATCTGATGGTATATGAAATATCACGGAGCGCCTTTAACACCATTTTATGGTACTTTTCCGTGATCAAATCCTTTGTAAAAACATTTGGAACACCCACAAACACCACACCGTCCTCTACTTTTACAATATGAGTATCTTTAAACCACGTCTTAAAGATTGCCTTAGAAACAAGAAGTTCAACAGCACCTAATACCTGCATCCATAAATCTTTTGTATCTGTTGGTGTTTGGGCTGTGGTGGTGGACATGGTGAAGGAAGTTTGTCTGCTCATTATAAACGTATTTGAAAAGGTACAACCTTGAGAAAAGGAGAAAACTATGTTTATAATGTGGGGACAACGGATGGTGCAATCTAACAACACATAACAAACCGTTAAAAAAGTCAAATTATATGAAGCGAACAAACCAGCCAAAGAAGCGAAAACGAGCAAAAACACACGGTTTTCTCGTTCGTACCAAAACCGCAGGGGGGCGCAAGATGATTAAGCGCCGCCGCTCAAAAGGCCGCGCACGCCTTGCTGTGTAAATAAGAGCATTGTGTAATGCTTCCTAAAAAACACCGCATCACCACAACACAGTTCAACGCCGTTTTTAAAGACGGCGTTGTTTTGCGCTCAAAACACTTTATTGTACGTAGTATCCCCTCAACCACCCATTTTCGATGTGCGGTAACGGTAAGTAAAAAAGTCGCACCGAGCGCGGTTGCACGTAATACATTACGTCGAAAAGTATATACAGCTATTGGAGAAATATATAATAAAGAAAAAAACATACACGGCACCTTTATTTTTATTATGTTACAAAAAACGCTCCCGCCTAGTGATATCTTGAAAGAAGAAATTAAAACACTACTGTCTAGTGGCGAGGATAGACAGACAGATATACAATAACGTTCATATGTCACACGGAATTTTCTTTACACTTGTTACACAGCCACTCTACAACGGCGTTGTTGGTCTCATGCACCTTCTGCCATGGGCGGATCTCGGTATTATTGTTATTGCGTTTACTATATTGGTTCGTCTCGTGCTCTTTCCTCTTGCACAGCGTGCATTGAAAACCCAAATGGTGATGCAACAGGTACAACCAAAAATGGAAGAGATTCGTGAAAAGTTTAAAAACGATCGTCAACAACAGGCACAAAAAATGTTGGCGTTGTATCGTGAATATAAAATAAATCCGTTCGCAAGCATTGCCTTTATGTTTGTACAGATCCCTATTATTTTTGGATTGTACTTCACACTCGTACGCGATGGATTTCCGGTCATAAATCCCGATTTTCTATACTCTTTTGTATCAGTACCTCCCGAAATAAGCACTATTTTTATGGGTTTTATTGATGTGGCACAAAAAAGTTTACCTATCGCGGTTCTTGCAGGAGTGTCACAATTTTTCCAAGCGTACCTTATGCGTATGCCACAACCATCAGGTAACACTGATTCGTTCGGTGCGTCATTCCAGAAAAGTATGTCATTCCAAATGAAATACGTATTTCCTGTGATTATTGTTGTTATTGCTGCAGCACTTCCTGCATCTGCGGGTTTGTATTGGACAACAAGCAACCTCTTCTCTATTGCACAAGAAGCGTTTTTGCGTAAGCATCGCGAGGAACACTAGAAGGCCCCCTCAACGGTATTTGATTGGTTGTTTTCAAGGGTAAGTAGTGCAAGGTCAGCAACCCACAGAGAGCGATCACGCTTGTTGATGAATACTAGATTGTTGCTGTCTTGCGAAAGCGCAAGGTCAATCATATCAACACCAATAGAGATTGTTCGGTTGGGGTCAACGATGTATTCAGTTATTCCTGAGGTGGTGTCAATTTTCCACAACGTGTCGGCAAGCGCGATTGCACCTTGGTACCAAATATCAGGCATGTCGGTCGCTGGGTTTGAAGGAACAGCACAGTACAGCGTTGTACCGCTTGCCCACACACATTTTTCAGGGAGTGCACTCATAGACAAATTAGTGAAGGCGTTCGTTGTTGCAGAGTACGTTGAAAGATTTAATCGGTTGTTATTTGCAGTACCGACAAGGTGTGTATTGACACTGCCACTTGGTAGTACGGTCAATCCTGGTCCTGTCGCAAAGCGTGCGAGTGCGCCCGTGTTTGTGTTGAGTGTGAATGCGCTACCCCCTACTCCGTATGATGGTGCGGTAGAAAGAAGTACGGTGTTACCGCTCCAGTGTGCCTGCCACTGGTAGAATGGATGTGAAAATACATTTGTTGTTGCGCTACCCGATACCACATAGCCGATGGCACCATTTTCTCCTGAACGTAGTGTATAAAATACGCGGTTATCGTCTGGGTGTAGTGCGATAGTGAGAATATTTTCAGGAAGGAATGAACCCGAGAGTCGAGTTTCAGTGGTGGTTGCCGATGAAATTGAGCCGAGATAGGTTTCAACAGTTTCTCCATCGTCTTGTAGGCGACGATATACAACCGTTGCCCCACTGTTACCAAAGAGTGCTTCATGCACACGTGGAATGGTGGTGTTGGATACACGTACTTCACGTCCTGTTGAAAGCGAGTAGTCGTAGATGTTGCCGGAATTACGCTCTACGTAGCGGACGAAGTGTTCTGTTGTGGTGCCGTTGGTTGTCGCATAGGTGGTTACACCCGCAACAGGACCTTCGGTGATTTTGAAAAGTGACGGGCGTTCCACTGTCATTGGTACATCAGGGAATAACGGCGTGTCCGTGCCTGTGCCGGTTGTAGTGGTAGTGTCGTCTCCACTAAACAATCCGAATGGGTTGAATGTGCGATCAGGAGTAGTGGTAACGTCTAATGGTATTTCAGATGTGCGGTGTGCCACAAACCACCACACTGTCGCAATGACAGCGATGATACCAATAATGATTGTGAGAATGGTAAGTGTTCTACGCATAGTTAGTTTTCATGAACGGTTTCGCATACTGAACCAATGTTGCCACAAAATGTGCTACCCATACATGCATGCCAGTGAGGATCTCCACCTTGTTCATCCCAAAAATATTGTTGCAATGCGTTCTTTACAATCCACACATCACCACCATCGTATTGTGCGGGACATTTTGTTGCATATGCCTGCAACCATTTTTCAACCGCAATATTTTTTCTGAGGTCGACCACTGGTTTGCCCGGACCATGTGTTCTGTGTGGGAACATCTCCGTTCCCCCTGTAATTGTTATGGGACAATTAGTGAATGGGCCGCTCTCTGGACATTTGCCAAATTGCGTCATTCTACTCAATAAACTAACCATTGCTGCTGGCATATTAGCAACATTTGTACAGTTCCTACTCGTTGCTGTTTCACAATGATTTTCTCTATTGACCCCAATTCCTAAAGCTTTTAATTTTTCTCTGGCAGCACGCTCCGACTCAGGCATTTCTCCTGGTGTGGTGGTTGCAGTCGGTCCAGGGGTGGTCTGCTCTTCAATGTTTGTGTTCAAACGATCCCGCACTTCTTGGATTGTTTTAAACAATTGAAAATCAACAAGCGCGGGATTGATGGTGCGCAATACAAGCCATGCCGCAAATGCCATCACCAGTCCCCATATAGACGCTTGCATACCACCAACTGCCTTACTTTTATTTTTTACCACGTCAGATACCATGTACTGCACGCCGTTGTAGGTAAACATCACCACCGAGAGTGTTACGGCAATCGCCAATCCAAACTTAAAGAACGCATTCAAAAGTCCTGGAAGACCCTCATCTTCAGCTTCTGTAATAAATGGTAAATCCTTTACAAGAAACTCGTATGTTTGCGCCTCTACAAATAATGGCAATACAACGAGTGTGAGAACAATAATAGTTGAAAATAAGAGAGCGCGTTTCATATTATTCAAAGGTGATGGTCAGTGCTTTTGTGGCACGTTGCAATATCTGCGCCGTGTTGTTGATGGTTAGCTGTGCATTGATGCGTGTCGGTTGTTCTGATGTAATGGCAATGGAAGGTCCTGTTGCATCAGCGACTGTCGATCCCCCGATATTCCACGTGTAGCGAAGTGGAATATCGGTTCGTGATGAGGCTGAAAAAAAGTACGGATATGCCTCTACACCAAATGTTTCTTCTTGTGTGGTAAGGGCATTGGGAAGTGCGTGATCAAAAAGAATACCACCCAGTGGTGTGTTGGGGTACTGTCGTATGACAGGGTCTGCTTGTGCGAGGCGCACGGCACCCACGGCTGTTTGTGTGCCGTTGGATACTTCAACGGCAATAAGTGGTGAATCACCGAACTGTGAGCCCGAGAATGTGTACGAGCGTTTGCCAATACCCGAGAGTGATCCTTGCACGACACTGTCTTTTTTCCATGTGTAGGTTAGTGTGTTCGGTGCACCAAGATCTGCGGGCGGGAGTGCATACATCGTTACTTCAGCACCAACGGGGTAGAGCGCACGTCCTGTATAGAATGGTGGTATATACGCATGTGACTCCCACATGAGTTCTACGGTTGCGGTAACATTTTGTGTCGCCACATTTATTTGCGCATATGAATACAGCGGAACAAAAAGAGAGAAAAAGAATGCTGTAATGAGTACTTTCTTCATACTTACGATGTTGAGGGAAGCATGTCGTTCATCGATGGTCGTACCGCTTGTTTTGCTGCCGTACTTGCAGTGCCCGATGCAGATGGTCTGCCCTTTGATACAAGTGCGAAGGCATCAACACCGGTTTTTTCTTTTATTTTCTCCATACTAATCATAAGCATAACACCTATCGTAATAAACGGCAGTATGGATATAGCAGGTACGCTTTCTCCAAACAGGGCAAGGGCCTGTGTTACTAGTTTTTTCGGGCTTAAAAGTGGCAATTTAAGTATCAAAAACCAAATACCAAAAACAACAGCGGCAACAATAGACATTACTGCGGGTAGTACAATGCTCAAGAGGTCAAAAAGAATGGCGGTTCCCACTAAAAATACTTTTTGGGTATTAGAGATAAGTTCTTTTGGTGCACTATCACCACCCTGCCCTGCCGCATCAATGTCATTTGCAAAACCCTCCACGTTTTGCATTCCTGTACCTGGATTCTGTTCATCCATGTACTCTATTGTACATTTTTCATTTCAACATTTCCTGCAATTCCGCTATTTTGTGGGGATTGCTGAGATGCTACGGAATCACCCCCTATCGGGCTTTTTGAGTAGATTTTTTCCTGCAAACCTGATGCATCACCTTGATCTTGGGCGTCTTTGAGCTCCTGTTTTGCCTTTTTGAGCGCTATAAGTTGTGATGGGTCAGAGGTAATGAGCTGTTCTTCGGTGTATGAAGCATACACTTTGACGGCAACGTGCTTGAGACCTGCAAAGAAGATTCCCTCTCCCAACCCCGACTCCAGCAAAAGATACTTTTCTTCGTCGGTAAGATTGAATGTTTGTTGCACCAAGTCAATTGTTGACGGCGACTGCTTCAAGAGTAATTGAATGGATGAGTTGGTGATAATTGGCAATCCATATGGTGAGCGCAAGAAGTCGTTCACGTCTTGTGTAATCGTTGCAATACCAAGGTAGTACTTGCGTCCGCGCTTCGCCAGGCCGAAGAGCAACGATGCGGTATCCTCTGCTTTCATCATCCACCACGCCTCATCCACCACGAGCAATCGTTTTTTGAGTGTGCGGCGAATAGTGCCCCAAATGTAGTTGGTGATGAGATACATGGCAACCGGTTTGAGTTCATCTTCCATGTCACGTACCGAGAACACCACAAACTTTTTATTGATGTCTACGTTTGTTGGTCGGTTGATAAACCCAGACCATGTACCCTTCGTGTACTTTGTTAAGCGTTGTACCAGTGACTCCCCTCCTTCCATACCGGTGAGTACCAATTCAAAGTCGGCAAGCAGTGGTGGTTCAATGCCGGTGAAGTCATGGTCGCCCGTGATATCTTTGAGTGCGTATGTTTCGGTGATGGCACGGTCAATGATGGCATCTTCTTCGGGGGTGAGACCACCAAACATAATGCGGAACAGCCCCACAAGTGTCACAATCTGTGAGCGCAATACGTTTGCGGGTGTTTCATCTTCACGAATAGGTGGGAGCTCAAATGGGTTGATGTGGTGTTCTGATGTGAGTGAGATATTGAAGTAACGTCCGCCCATTGCTTCTGCCAAGCGTTCGTACTCACGCTCTGGGTCAATAACAATAACTTCGGTATCAAACATGAGCGTGCGTATAATTTCTAGCTTTGTTGCAAATGATTTACCCGAACCGGAGGTAGCAAACATCACCGAGTTGTAGTTCGGCATAGAGAATCGGTCAAAGATGATGAGGCCAGAGTTGTGGCGGTTGATACCGTACAAAATACCCTGTGTGGAGGTGAGGTCAAACGATACAAACGGGAAAAATGATGAAAGTGGCGAGGTGTTGAGTTTGCTGTGCACACCAAGCTCATCTTGTTGTATTGGCAGTACACTGCGGAACCCCTGCTCTTGTTGAAAGAGTGCTGGTTTGATGTAGATGAGGCGACTTTCAAGCACAGAGCGAATCTCACTTTCAATTTTATTGAGCTCCTCCTCCTGGCTGGCATAAATGGTGATATAGAGTCCCACATCAAAGAGCTTTTCTGTTGCCTGCTGAAGTTGGTCACGAAGGTTTTCAAGGTTTTGGTAGGCAGAATCCAGCATTGGATCACGTACTAAACCACGTTGTTCACGGATATTGATTTGGCTTTGTACTTCCGCTACACGCTTACGAAACTCTTTGAGCACTTGCGCAGTATCTACAGGAATGATGGAGATAGAAATATCAAACACCTTATCCATATTGATAATAGGAGAGAGCCAGTTGTCGGGCAGAAAGCGTGGATACGAAATAGCAAAGAATGTACGTACCACTTTATCACCAAGATTGAGTGCGCGCGGCGTTACTTTGAGTGCCGATGGCGCAATAATATCTTGCAGTTCAAGGACGCCTGCTTCGTAAATATCTTTTGGAAGCACAGGAGAAATCTCTGGTGCCTCGCTACTCTTTTTTCCTCTGATAAAATCAAGAATACCCATACGTTCGTTATTTGATGGCAGAGAGTGCAATTGGTTTTTCAGAATCACCCGGGTTGAATAATTTATAGTATAACTCCACCAACTCCTCTGTTTGCAACTGCACCGCACGAATACCGGTTCGCGCAAGGTTCTGCGACACGATGCCGATGCGTTGTTCTAACTGGCTGCGGTGTTCTTCAAATGCAATTATTTTTTGTTCAGGATTATCTTTTTGTTTTCCAGGAAGTATGTTGCCGAGGGCGCCTTTGACACCACCCTGTGCAGCAGAAATAACCGCGGGTGAATACGGTACTACTACAAAAAAGTTCTTAGACATGATGTTCTGTTGTTCGGTAAATCCGCGCACAAACTCAATGTATTCGCGCGTTTGTATTTTAATGAGTTCAAGGGTTTGCTCTTTTATTTGTGCTTCAAGGAGCGCGATGTAGGGGCGGATGTCCAGCTCGCGCGACTGAATCATGATTTGTATAGGAAATTCCACCGAGTTCAGCAGGTTTTGGAACTGCATAATGATTGCCTGCTGTTCATCTTCTGATTTGAGTGCGAAGTTTAGTGAGGAGCACAAGAGTACCGAGCGCATAGAACCGTCTTTGAGAATGACGATGCCGCTGCGGATTTCTTTAATAGGAACAAATGCTTGTGTACTTTGTGCCTTAGGCGCTGCCATACAGCGTATATTGTATCACGGAACATATAGTGTGTAGCGTGTACTGTGTAACAAAGAGACCGAATCCCCAATTGGGGATTCGGTCTCTAAAGCATTCAAGGTTTGAACCCTAAGTGTTTTTTGCTATGTGCTACGTGCTATGATGTATATACCTTTTACTACCGTGAAATTTGAAGTACCACAATTCATTGATATAGAGGACAAGGTATTTGGACCGCTGACGTTCAAACAGTTTATCTATCTTGCGGGTGCGGCAGGTTTGTCTGTTGTTATTTGGTTTTTTATTCCAAAAATACTTGCCGTTCTTCTGATTGCAGGTGTTGCGGGCCTCGGTTTTGCGCTCGCCTTCTATAAGGTAAACGACCGCCCGTTCGTGGGCTTTCTTGAAACGGCACTAAAATTTTTCCTCTCTAAGAAACTGTATATTTGGAAAAAGGAACCTCGCAAAGCAACAAGTAGTGCTCAGGAAACGACTGGTGCGGCTACGGCAGTGACGGTGCCACGTCTTTCTGACAGTAAGCTTCGTGATCTCGCGTGGAGTTTGGATGTGCACGACTCATTGTATTCAGAACAGCAACAGTAGTGGTTCACATACCAGAAATCACATAGCATGTAGCATGAGCGCCCGAAGCGCTATTGGCGCTTCCCCCACCCCCTTTACTGTATTGGTTCCCTATACGGATCTACGCCAGAATATTTTTTAGCGTCGGGCATGTGTACTGTTTGTTCCATGCGTGTTTTTGCAAAATCGTTTGCAAGTGTTGGTGCTGGCGTTGTTTGAGATTGGTTCTGTGTGGGTGTAGAAGCTACAGAAGCAGATGCTGGTGCACTTTGTTCTGTGGGAGCCACGCTTTCAACGGGAGGTGTCGCCTCTGTATGCGTTGGTGTGATTTCTTCCACCTTCGGCATGATGACTGCAGGTGCTGGTTCAGACGATTCCGCTTTTTCTTGCTCCGCCTCCTCACGTTCAAGTTTAGAGATTGGCGACTCACTCATATCAATGTCTTCATCAGTGCCTGCACCAGTTTTTTGCAAAAACTCCATCAAATCATGTCTGATTTTTTCAAACACATCACGATTCACGTCCGCCACAAGTCCTGCAGCGGTTTCTTTTGAAATACCCGCTTTTGTGAGGTGGTGAATAAATGCTTCGGGTTTTTCCAAACCAAGCATCACAATCATTATTTCATTTTCAAGAGTTTGTGCCTCATCGGTGCGAAGATTGTATTTGCTTGCGAGAACCGAGAGATACTTCGCTGTATCAATGTGCTCCAATGCCTCGCGCACGCGCTCAGGCATTGCTGCAACCCGATCCCGAATTACTTGTTTTGATGAATCAGAAAGCATGATATAAATTTTTTATTGAGGCAAATTTGGTTTAGGTGGCTGGTTTGGGTTTGTGAGTCGCTCTTCATTTTCTATTTGTGTCCGTGCTTTGCGGTTAAGTTTCTTCATTTCTCGTCGCACCTCCTCCGCTATTTCCTTATCAGTCCGATCCTTTCCTTTCAAAAGTTCTTCTGCGGCGGCACGATTGCCACGGAACTGGCTAGTTACAAATTCTTCTCCAATTGCGCGACCCGCCTGATTATTCGCACCTTCCATTGTTTTTCGTATGTCAGAAACCCCACTCTTCTTTTTGAGATAATCTTTTTGATCTGCACTGAGGTTTTCATCGGATTCAGCCAGTTGGATTTCTCGCTCGAGAATCACTTTCTTTCTCTCAAGAAGTTTTCGTTTTTCATCATTTGTTTCCAATTGTATATCACGCTCCAATTCCTCCGTCTGTTTCTTTTGAACATCAATGGCTTTTTGTTTTGCTTCAGCTTCTGCACGCTGCGTCGCGTCAAGTTTTTTACTTGATTCTAAGAGATCTTTCTGTGCCTGTGTTAATTTTCCATCCATCAAAGCAAGCGCATCTTGTGCCCTTCGTTTCTCATCCTGATCTTTTGCATTCTTGATTTGATCGCGTAGCGTAGCTCGAGCTTTAGTGTCTGCGTACAACCCACCACGCTTTTTGGCCTCCTCTGTACGGTTCTTATTCCATGTCTCACGTGCCTGTACAAAACCACCAGGCGTGCCTACCTTACCGTACTCCTTTGTTTCCACACCCAGTGTATTTGCGACGCGATTACCACCCAGTGCATTAAATGAAGACCTGCGAACTTTGTCTCCCGTAAAGACCAAACTGCGCCCCACCCCTTTTGCCAGGGCATTATTGCTGTTGGTGAGGTTGCCAACTGCGGCAGAGTTTACGACGCGGTTTGCTGCGCGACCAACAGTATTGCGTCCCACAAATGCGGCACCACCTGAAATCTTGCCCACAAGGTTTTTGAATGCATCGCCTGTTTGGTTTGCGGTTTGTTTCGAGACAACCAATGCGATAATCAATAAACCAACAACGATTGCATATTGAACGATAACATTAAGTAACCCCCCCAGATATCCTGCGGCAGTTGTACCACCGGTGCCTGTCTGTACTTGTAGCGCTGTTTCAAAACTGGGATCTGAAATAATAAGGACAACCACAAGTATCATTATGAAAAAGATCGGTGCAAAGGTTGCTTGACTAATAAGTGCTTTTTGCCATTGATCTGCGTGTGACTTTAATGCGGGGAATAATGGGCCTAAAAATGCGATTGGCGATGTAATCATCAACGCAATAAATACAATAAAGCGAGCAAGGAGCATGACCGCCATGACTATAAAAATAGACGTCGCAACAAGAATAGTGATTATGCCCAAAACGGTCGCAAATAGAGCATACGTACCCGACACCCCCTTCGCAGTTTCCGTTGTTTTGCCCTCGTCATTTACAATCTCGCTCATGCGTAACCCATCCATTATTGCCGCCGAGATGCCCGTCAAGGGCACCTGTATTGAATTTGGATCAGTTGGATCTGCTGGTGCAGAATGCAGTGTTGCTGCTGTTTTATAAAACTCAAATGTGATGACGTTTGAGATATCAAATACCACTTTGGTGAAAAATAAACTGAAGTTGATGAGGAGTGCGGCGATAATCACTTTTGGAATAAGTGATTTGTTGTAGCTACTATTGCCCCAGGAATCAAGGATGATATTGATGGAGATATAGAGCAATACAAACACAAAGAGGATGTTGATGACGTCGCGAATAGTGCGCCATGCGAGATCGATTGATTGGAGCCCTGGAAGTGTTCCATCCCCCATAATAATATTGCGTGCATTTACAATCGTGAGTTGTATAACACCCTCAAGAAGAAGACCTGCTAGTGAGAGTAGGAGTCCAAAAACATATAAAAAACCATTCAAGAGTGTTATAAAACCTTCCTCAAAAGAACCCTGAATACATTCTTTTGTTGGCCAAAAACAGGCAGCTTCCGTATATTGTGGCACCACAAAACACAACACCACAAACACTGTTGGAATGATGTACTTCAGGTTTTTTTTAAGCCATGTGATCATAATGGATTGAACCAAATATTGATTTTACTCCATCTCCATCCTTCGGTGCGCCCCTCATTACCCTGCACACTTCCCGCAGCCCCCAGTTGTAAGTAGTAGCCTGTTTGATTGTCTGCATTCGTACTTGAGAGGAAGGTTATTGGTGGGTTTTCCTGCACCCCAGGTGGTACAAGTACTGTGCGGAATATTTGATTGCCATTTGCTTGATGTACGGTGATGGTAACGCGCCCCTCATTTGGTTCATAGTCAACGGTGAAACTATAGGTCTGCCCAGTTTGAAGGGGAATTTCTGCTGATTTTTGACCTTTGTCACAGCTATCTACTTGTGTTGTTGCACGGAGATTTACATTGTTGTTGCCCCGACGTACTGCTGTTAGCTCTATAACGCGGTTTGCACCACCACCCCACGCCTCGCCTCCACGGTTGAGCCAGAAAATATTGTATTGATCACCTTCATTACCCCAATCGCCAATGGTTACATCAAACGTGGCAGTAACACTTTCATAAGCGCCCCACTGTTTCCCTGATGGAAGTGGTATGTTGGCACCCAATACCGTTGTAACTGGATTTGGTGTGTGGGTGATAGGTGAACCAGATCGTCCAGGTGTAGGGCTTGTTGGCGTACACTGGCCACCCCCTCCACCTTGTGGCAAATCATCAATAGTATCTCCCCACGTGTCATCAAGAAGTGGCTGGTCAAACTGTGCTGCGTAATCATAACCCGAAAGACCTCCCTCATCCGTTAGTGCTTCAGTCAATAAGTATGCTGCCACTAAATCAATGATTTCGTTAATCTCATCTGCTTCTATGATGCTGTCTAGCTTTGCTCCGAATGTTCTTTCAAGGTTTGCTTTGATGGTCGCACCCGGCGTTACTGTCTGTGGTTCGTCACATTCGTAAGATTCATATTCACCACCCCCAATTTCGGAGTCATCAATAGGTGTGCGGTTGCCCGATGCATCATAGCCATAACACTGTTGAACTTCTTTGCTGAGATAGCCACTAGCAAAACCGAGTTTTGTGCCCGCCTCACTTTTTTTTGCCTTAACCGCTTGCTCTAACCCACCTGAAAGTGCTAAGTATGAACCATATGGTGTGTTGTATGGATTTGCAGACATTTCAATCCATGCATCCCAACCACCTGCATAGAAATCCCCATCCAAGAACCCTTGGATATTGTCGGTAATACCTGAGAGTGTACAGCTTGATTGTTGACCGACACCGAATCCTCTCCCAGAGCTTGCGCGGTGATATTGCGTAAGCGCTAACTGAATGTCCAATCTGAATGGTGAACACAGAAAATCCCCCGCGGTTGTCTGGTCAATGTACGCACCCGCGGCTTGGTCTGCAACATTGGCGAGAAACTGACCAATGTTTGATACCCATCCTGGATTACCACCATACCCTTTTTGCGCCCACCCCACCGCTTGCCCCGTAATTAATTCAAGGAGTGCGTTTTTAGTTGCAGATACAAAACAGTCACCAATCGCCTCTTTCATGTTGGTCGCCCAATCGTTTGTGGGCACTGAGCCCGATGCCATAGATGCAATGGCGCTTATGATTAACTCAATCAATACCTCTTTTGCACAGCGTTCAGCATATTTTTCAAATAATTCATCAAACGACGGTCCATCGTAGTAGGGATCTTGCGTTTCTGCGGTTTGTGCATAGAGAGGTGTCGGACTAACCATCAGGAAGACACCACCCAGGACTACACTGAGTAGCAGTGTGGTGAGTGTCTTGCGTACTGTTGTTGGGGCACCAAAAATCATGATGTTGTTATGGTATCAAATAAAATGAATCCCGGGTCGGTCTGCGTGTATTGGATGTCGGCGTTTCGTAAAACAGTGCGTAATGCATCAAATGCTGTTCCGCGTCCCGCAGTGTCGTTGTTGTATGATTGAAATACTGAGAGCGCGAGGAACGGATCTTTCCCGAAACTATTAAATGATTGAAAATCGCTGACGAGCAATGAGAGTGCGTTTATGATTGCAAGGTGCTCTTCTACAACATCTTGAGGGGTCGGTACTACAAGAAGTGCTTGTATGGTGCTTGTGTATTGGGCAATGATTGTTTGTACATCTTGTGCAAATTGTGCGTCATTCCCATTGTCCATAAATGCAACAAGTACAGAGAGTTCATTTTTTGCAGTACCACCTTGCTTGAGTGCAGCGCCAACACTATTGCCGTACGCACGCAATGCCCCATCACCCGTTTCATTTGTGGTGGTGATGTCTGCACGCGTATAGAGGCGTGCCTGCGGTCGCTCCGGTTGCTCGTAGCTCGGGAGATTTTCAATGAGCGCGATGACGTCATTCTCTGTTATTGTTTTTCCACTCTGTTTGAGTGTGAGGTAGTCAGAAAGTACTAAACCGCTCACTTGTCCGGTGTATGACATTGAATTCCATTCAGGATTGGTTGTTGGATCAATGATGTCGGCAAATGTTTGTCGGTCGGCAATTTGTTGTTGCTGGGTGCGTGCTACTTCTTCAGCATCATTGATCCCATCACCATCTGAATCGGCATTGTGAGCGCTCATCCCCCACAACTTTTCTTGCCAGTCGGGCAAACCATCACCATCAGTGTCCGTTTCTTCTACCTGCTCACGAGCAGTGGCGGTAAATACCGGTGTAGTGCCCATGTGTGTGGACTGAATCTTGCCGACTAGTACTGCGATGACAATTGCCCCCACAATGATGCCGAGTGCGACGATTTTCTTGCTTGGTTTAACGTGAGTGAAATCCATACAACCCCGTTCTGCACAGGTGCAGAATACGTTGCTTCCATTTTACGTTATACTGTATACATGCGCACTTCTTTTTTCAGATTTCTGTGTATATCTTTTCTTTCGTTTGTGTGTGTTTCTTCAGTTTTTGCATATTCATTTTCACGCGACCTTTCCGTTGGTTCTGTGGGCGAGGATGTGCGTGAGCTGCAAAAGGTGCTCAACGCTGACACACGTACGCGCGTTGCCGTTGCAGGTGACGGCGCAAGCGGTTTTGAGACCACATACTATGGTGCACTTACCGCTGATGCAGTACGACGGTATCAAGAGCTCTACCGTGCCGAAATACTGACTCCATTAGGGCTTTTTATGGGTACCGGCTTCTTTGGAGCGGGCACAAGGGGCTTTATGATGGCAAAAAGTGCTGTACACGGCTTAACCACAGTGATTTCTAATGATCCTGAAGGTGTAGATGAAAATCTCGATGATTTTCAAAAAGCTCAAGAATCAAAATACGCCTCAGCAGAGCCAATAAAAGATATAATCCCCTCTACAAGGACAGAACTCGTTGAACAATTGAAGGATTTTGCGGGGGGCGGGCAGATTACCGAAGATGTCATTGAGGAATTTTCTCGTACAATGATGTTTGCCAGCCAAGGAATGGAGTATCAACCAGCTCAGCGGGAACAAAATCCACAAGAACAAGACCCAGATGGTGATAATCCAAATGGTCCCGGAACAGGTGCGTGTGCGGATGACGATTACGAGTGTAAAACTCGCAAACAACAAAGTTCTGGTGGTAGTAGTGGTGATGGCGGTGGTGGTTGTATAGATATTTTGTTCGATCTCTTATTCAGCGGTGATATCTTTTAGAATCAAATGTTTGTACATACATTCATAAAAAAATACAAAGAGGGAGCGGTTGCAATGTTGGTGATGTGTGCGGGGGTGGCGGTCGCAGCTTCTGTGTGGTTTGTACAACCTAAAGAATCTAACGCGCAGTTATTTATTCCCTTTGCGGGATATCCAACATATATTGTATATAACTGTGTATGCTCAGGTTCTATTATGGTGACGATATCACCGACACCAGCAATGCGCCGACAGGGACAACAAGAGATGAATCTGTTGTATGTGTGGGCCGCCGACTTGTTGTCTGAATTTTTACCTGAAGAGGTGCCGGTACCTACTGCATATTTGTGGTGTGGAGTATTTTGGACGGGTGAGCACACCTTGTTGGGAAATTATTTTCCGGGCGGCTATCCTTGTTGGGCATTTACAGGGACTCCACCATGCACTTATTATGGTCAGGCACAAGGAGCTATTTTGAATGTTGGTTCAACATTGTACTAAGTGCGAGCCAATCTGAAAGTGAAAGTTCTTCCGCACGGACACGTACATCGTGTCCGTGCGTTTTTAAAAAGTGTTCCAATGCTTCTTTTGTGAAAAGGTGTGAGAGATTTGAGGAGAGCACTTTTCGTTTGTGTGCAAATCCCGCTTTTACAATCGTGAAAAAATCACGTTCGTGTATGTGTGCAAAATTTTCTCGTGATATATCGGTGATGCATAAAATTGCAGAATCGACTTTAGGCGCAGGAGAGAAATATTTTTTTGACACCGTCATAACGAGTTTGGGTGTGCCAAATACTTTCACCGACAATGAGAGAATACTTTCGCGCTCATCGCGTGCGACAATGCGTTGGGCAACTTCTTTTTGTACTAAGAGCACAGCACGCTCTGGTTGGTGGGTGTGTGCTAAAAAGTATTCCAAAAGTTCCCCAGTGATGTAGTACGGAATGTTTGCAATGAGTTTGTAGCCGTGTGTGGTTGTTGCGTGCCGTGCAGGATCAAACGAGAGTACATCACCTTCAATAAGTTCTAGTTGTTGTGTGGCAATTTCGTGTGCAAACTTTTCTTGCAAAAGCGGTATGAGATCGACATCTTTTTCAACAGCAACAACGTGTGCTCCTGTAGCTAACAGTGCTTTTGTCAGCGCGCCCTTCCCCGGACCTATTTCAAGCACGATATCGTTGGCATGTACCGCACCAGCTTCAACCATACGTGCAATGGCGGCTTTTGATTTGAGAAAATTTTGTCCGAGGTGTTTTTTTGCAGACATACGGCAATCATACCAGACCGTGCAGTGTATCGAGTGGTTCGGTTACTAAGCGTGGTATGATGCACGCACGATGTCTTCACTCAATGATCTCAATCCCGCACAGCAGCGCGCCGTATCCCATCATGATGGTCCCCTACTTATCATCGCAGGCGCAGGTACCGGAAAAACCCGTGTTATTACGCGCCGCATTGCCAATCTTATTGATGCGGGCATACTGCCGGAGAAAATTTTGGCTATCACCTTTACGAACAAAGCGGCAGGTGAAATGCGTGAACGCCTTGAAAAAATATTACCGTTTGGACAACCGTCTCCTTTTATCGGCACATTCCATGCACTTGGTGTAAAGATTTTGCGTGATAATCATGAGCGCCTCCGTATTCCGCGACACTTCTCTATTTTTGACAGGGACGATTCGCTCGCAACCGTCAAGCGCATTCTCAAGGATATTGGCGTTGATCCAAAACAATACACACCATCGTCATTTCTTTCATTTATTTCTCGCAACAAAAATGAGGGGCGTGCACCTGATGAAGTGCGTACGAACGTCCGCTCTCCTTTTGAACAGAGTGCAGTGCTTGTGTGGGAGCGCTATGCAGATGCACTTGCACGCGAAAAAGCATTTGATTTTGACGATCTGTTGTTGGTAACACTCTCGTTGTTAAAAAATAATGCAGATGTTTTGCAATACTATCAGCATCATTGGTCGCACATTCATGTGGATGAGTATCAAGACACCAACACGGTGCAGTACGAACTGACGCGATTACTTGCGGGCGCGCATAGCAACATTTGTGTGGTCGGTGATCATGACCAATGTATTTACACATGGCGCAGTGCTGACATGCGCAATCTCTCTCGCTTTGAAGAAGATTTTAAAAACACCACAACGGTGACCTTGGAAGAAAACTATCGCTCTACGCAAACAATTTTGACAGCGGCGAACCGTGCAATTGCACAGAATGAAATGCGTAAAGAGAAACAGTTGTTTACAAATGCAGGCAGTGGTGAGCGCATTGAAGTGTACACTGCGGCAACAGAAACGGATGAGGCGCAGTGGGTTGCAAGTCGTGCACAGGAATTGATTGATGCGGGCGTGCCACCACAAGAAATTGCCGTGCTTTTTCGTGCAAACTTTCAGTCGCGCGCGCTCGAAGAAGCATTTTTGAGCGCGCGCGTCTCATACCAAGTACTCGGCACACGGTTTTTTGAACGCGCGGAGGTGAAAGACGTGCTGTCGTACATGGTTGCGGCACTTAATCCTAATAACACCACGGCGCTTTCGCGTATTATCAACACACCCACACGCGGTATTGGCAAAACAACATTGTTGAAAATTTTGTCAGGGCAAGAGCACACATTGCCTGCAAAAATGAAAGAAAAGGTTGCACAGTTTCGCGCACTGCTGGACCGTATCAACGCATACGCGCAGACACACAAGCCATCTGAGTTGGTGCAGTATGTGGTGAAAGAAAGTGGCATTGAGCGTGCGCTGGCGGAGGGTACTGATGATGATCGTGAGCGTCTTGGCAACGTGCGCGAACTCGCAACTATTGCGTTGCGGTACGATGCGCTTCCTGAAGATGAGCGCCTACATTTGTTTATTGAAAATGCATTACTGGCGGGTGATCAAGATAGTTTGAAGAGCAATGAGGAGTCGGTAAAGCTCATGACCATTCATGCAGCAAAGGGTCTGGAGTTTGACCATGTGTTTATCACCGGACTTGAGGAAGGATTATTCCCTGACGAGCGCAGTACTCTGCGCGAGAAGCAGGAGGAGCGTGAGGAGGAACGCCGATTATTCTACGTGGCACTGACGAGAGCCAAAAAACGCGCCCACCTCTCCCACGCGCTCATGCGTACTATTTTCGGAACCCCCTCCATCAACGTCCCCTCTCAATTTGTAACGGAAATAGACGATGAGCTCATAGAAGATGTAACACCGGCCGATGCATGGCGCCCAGGAATCGGTGGCGGACTGCTTGATATTGAATAACACAATATT